>JBFLZA010000193.1:0-13184 GCA_040756535.1 Cyanobacteriota bacterium | reverse complement strand
GGTTGGCTGCCCCCAACCCACTGAGCCAGCATTCGGCAAGAAGTTAAGTGGAGAATGATTTTCCTCAAAAACATCCTCCTGTTTCAGGACTTGCCAGCATTTGTGGAGTGATATAGTTTGGCTGAGATGGTTCCTAGTAGCTCATCCCTCTAACAATATGCTTCCCGATTCAGGTGCTGTAGAACTTTCTGTGATTGTTCCTCTTTACAATGAGGAACTCAATATTGACTATTTATTTGAGCGATTGACATTTGTACTCAATCGCCTCAACATGGCTTATGAAATTGTTTGTGTCAATGATGGTAGTAGAGATAAAACGTTAGAGCGGTTGATTGAATATCACGATCAAAACCCTACAATTAAAGTCGTTAATTTATCTCGAAATTATGGCAAAGAAGTTGCTCTAAGTGCTGGTCTAGACTATGCCAAGGGTAGGGCAGTTGTCCCCATTGATGCTGATTTGCAAGACCCTCCCGAATTAATCGAAGACTTAGTGGCTAAGTGGCGTGAGGGCTATGATGTTGTCTACGCTACTCGTCGATCGCGTCATGGGGAAAGTTGGCTGAAGCGCTTTACGGCTAATGCTTTTTACCGAATTATCGATAGTATCAGCCGTGTGCCAATTCCTCGCGATACCGGTGATTTTCGTTTACTAGACCGCCGCGTTGTGGATGCTATCCAACAGTTGCCGGAACGGACTCGCTTTATGAAGGGTTTGTTTGCCTGGGTAGGTTTTAAACAAACATCTGTTCTTTTTGATCGTCCGTCTCGTTATAAAGGGGAAACAAAATGGAATTACTGGCGGCTGTGGAACTTTGCCTTAGATGGGATTATGTCCTTTAGCTTTGTTCCTTTGAAAGTCTGGAGTTATGTTGGTCTTTTCGTTGCCATACCAACATTCTTCTATGCCAGCTTTTTAGTCCTTCGTACTATCTTTTTTGGCGTCGATCTTCCGGGTTATGCCTCCATCATGGTTGCGGTTCTCTTTTTGGGAGGAGTGCAATTGGTTAGCTTGGGTGTTATTGGTGAATATCTGGGGCGCGTTTATGAAGAGGTAAAAGGACGCCCCCTTTACTTGGTACGAGAAACCTATGGTTTCAACTCAACTCAAGGTAATAGAACTCAAGAGTCAGAAGCCATCGCTAAAGAGGCAAGGCGCTAAGAGCCAGACAAATCATAGTCATAATGAGTATGATTTAGAAGTAGGGTCAAATACCCCAGCTTTTGAAGGGGTTGATGACCTGGCATTGGTGTGAGGTGCGATCGCAATTGTACCTGAGCGTTTGTTCTGCGAGATGCTCTGTTCGTCTCTTGGCAACGCTATGACGCAATTGCCCAAAACACAGCGCGATTTAAATGCACCACTAGCTTCTGTAAAGGATTAACCATGGCTCATCTCAACCAACGCCGCTCTCAAAATATCAGCGGTGACTTCTACGTCGATAGTACTTGTATAGATTGTGATACCTGTCGGTGGATGACTCCGGAGGTGTTTCATCGTGCAGGTGAGCAATCTGCGGTTTATCATCAACCCACTGATGAAAAAGAACGTTTGCGATCACTCCAAGCTTTATTATCCTGTCCCACCTCTTCGATTGGTACGGTTGAAAAGCCTGAAGATATCAATGCCGCTCAGCTGAGTTTTCCGATTCCCATAGAAGACAATGTTTACCACTGCGGCTACCATTCTGAAAAGTCCTATGCGGCTAGTAGCTATTTTATTCAACGTCCCGACGGCAATGTTTTAGTAGATTCACCCCGCTTTGCACCTCCTTTAGTCAAGCGCTTAGAGGAGATGGGTGGAGTTCGTTATATGTACCTGACACATCGGGATGATGTTGCCGATCATCAAAAATATGCTGAGCATTTTGGATGCGATCGCATTTTGCATAGCGATGACATTACCAGTGGAACTCGCGATGTGGAAATTCAGCTAACAGGTTCCGAACCGATGCAGTTTGCTTCCGATTTGCTGATTATCCCAGTTCCCGGTCACAGTAAAGGTCACACTATTTTATTGTGCAACAACAAGTTTCTGTTCACTGGCGACCATCTAGCTTGGGATGAAGAATTTAATCAGCTCATTGCCTTCCGCGACTACTGCTGGTACTCTTGGTCGGAACAAATTAAATCCATGCGCCAGCTCACTCATTACTCGTTTAAGTGGGTATTACCGGGTCATGGTCGCCGCTTCCATGCCGATTTAGAAACCATGCAACAGCAGATGCAAAACTGCATTGCCTGGATGGAAGCTCAGTAATTACGAATAGTAGCTCAGCAAAAACAAAATAACTGGTAAGCAATGAACTCTTCAGGGTAACTTGTTAGTAGTGAGTAGCGAGTAGGAATACTTAGCTAATTTCTCATCGCTAATAGTTCTATTTTTCAGGTTTAGAGCCTAGACCTCCGCTAGAACTCGATCCTAGACTCCTACTTGAACTATTCACTACATTCCCTGACTGTCCCTGTGATCGGACAATAGCTGGTCTAACTCCACTACGAGAACCATCAGCAGCTCTATTTTCCAGATTGATGTAGGAACTAGAATTACCCGAACGGCTCACACTACTCAAGTTACCCTTTGAAACACAAATTTTTGACAGGTTTAAAGTGCTTCCATCATCTGATTGCATATAACAAACAGGATTGGAATCTTTCCCCGCTAAAGGATACCTGAATTCCATTGGTATAGCGGCAGCAATCCCAGGAGGGAAAACGATGGCAACAATAGAAAAAAACAAGTGCAGGAATTTATGCAAAGTTTTAAAATTTAATATTTATCACGTTCAGTTGGGAGATTAAACCTACGGAGAGGGATGTAGTAGCTGGGTAGTGGTAAAAAAGCAGTAAGCCAAGTAGAGCAAGGTCTAATAGCTTCTAACTGAAGCGAGTACGTCCTATAGACAAATACAGAAAAATTACTTCCAGAATGTTTCCAGTGTTTTTCTGTAGCGGCAGACAGAGTGACGATCTTTCTGCTGCGTTCAAGGTTACTTATAACTGAGTACCCATCAACTAGCAATTAGCTGAGAAGGCGTCACACGCCACAACTGCTCTAACCGAGAGGCTGGCATAGTGAGATACAACGCATCACCGGGGCTGAGGCAGGTTTCCAAAACATCCCAACCATGCAAGGTTTGGCATCTGGTTTCGATGTAAAGTGGCACGAAGTCAGCTTTCATTGCCGCATCTTTAACACGGCGTCCACAAAAGGGATGTTCGGGTGTAATCAGGGTGGCTAAAGCGACCCAAAGTGTATCGCCAGTCATGCCATTGCCCAAAATTCGCCCTCCCAAGGCCGCAGCAGCAAAGGATGGAGTGGCTAACTCGGCCGGACACAGCACGGCTTCAAATTCAAAAACCTGTTGCACCATCCGAGAAAACTGAGGGTCTTGATTACGCACGACTACGGGTAATTTGGGTACAAGGCTTTTGGCACTGAGCGCAATTTCTAAATTGGCGGTGTCATCACTGGTTACAGCTAAAAGGGCTTCAGCCCGGAGAATATTAGCCGCTGTGAGCATTGCCGATAAACTAGCATCCCCCTGAATGACTGGGATGCCTTGAGAGCGGACAATATTGATAAAACGGTTGTTGAGGTCGTGCTCAATGACTACAACCTCATGTCCGTGGGAATGCAGTTGGTTGACAATTTGCACGCCAACACCACCAAGTCCGCAGATTATGTAGTGATGTCGTGCTGGAACCCTGGCAGCATCCCAAAACTGTTTGAAGCGAGTTCCCAGGACAAAATCGTTGAGGAGGGCGTAGCAAATCCCAATCACCCCTGCTCCTACCAGCATCATTACGGTGGTAAAAATCTTAATGCTGTTGGGTGCATTTTCTGCTACTTGTTCTTGTCCCCCAGCACCGGTAATCATGCCGACGGAAAAGTAGAGAGCATCAACAACATCTATCTTTTGATCGACACAAACGTAGGTCAGCGTGGCAATAAAAATCATCACCAACAGAGTCAGGGTTATCGCTAACATGGGTTGAGCGTGTTTCTGAAACTGTCTTAGGTTGGTGAGAACTTTCAGCAGTTTACGTAACCAGGAGTTGCGACGATTGCGAACATTGGGTTGGGTGCCGATAATTAAGCGATCGCCCGCTTGCAATTGCTGTCCTTTCATCACTGCGGATACTAAATCCATCTGAACGTTCATCGGCAGGTAGTAAATCAGCATCCGCGAACGATCATCCCATAAGTCACTCAAACAGCGTCCCAACCAAGGGTGGTGTTCATGAATAACTTCCTCGTAGATTGGCCAGGTTTGATTGAACAGGCGTAGTTGCCCGATCGCACGATTTCCCAAGGCCGCAAAGGCAAACACAGGTGCCGCTAACGCCGACACACTTAAACTGACATGATGGGGAAGGGTTTGATCTAAGCGATCGCCTAAACCGGTATTAAATAATCGATTAATAATGCGAATTTGGGGATTTAGGATTTTAGCTTGGGTAAGGATGGCTAAATTCAAAGCATCGTCGTTACTGGCGAGAACTAGAGTATTAGCCTCCTGAATACCGGCACGTCGCAGGGTAGAAGCCGCCCGTAAATCTCCAATAACAACACCTTCTCCCTCATCAGGAAGAGGTCTGTCACTGATGCCAACAACAGCTACTCCCTGCTGCCTTAGCAAGCAGAAAACTTTGTATCCAGTGCCACCCAAGCCACAGACAATAATGCGGGGTTTCATCGATTAGCTCTTGTTGACAGACAGCTAGCTGTCTCGTAGCGTTTAGACCCCTATTTTGATCCAGAGCGGCTGAGAGGATTGTAGCTGAAGACACACCCCTGTAGGAAAAAGCGACTACATTAGCCTTTTTAGCCTTTTCCCTGGTTCCTTTTCCCTAATTGGTCAACTGTATTTCTCTAAGCGCCCGTTCCAACGCCGCTGCTTCAAAATTGAGCTTCATCGCACCATGAAAGTTCGGTTTTACTGTGATGTCATCAATTGTATAGACATTCACAAAACCGAATAGTACAGCTTTCACCTCTGCTTTTCTGGGAACTAATTCAACATATTTTTTCAAGTAGCCTGAACTAAGATTCAGTGCTACATCAATGCGGTGATAGTTGCCCACATTCACGAACCCATACATCTTGATGCCCACTTGAGATTGTTCTTCGTGAATGACTTCTTGTAGGGTTAAGGTTCCGGCATCAATGAGCTCCTCCATTTGACCTGGATCGGCTAAGTTTTTCTTGAATAAACCCAGTAGCTGCGCTAATGTGGTCTCATCCTGGTTCTTGAGAACAAGATCCAAATTGAGTCCCAGTTTATCCTCATCTACTGTCTGCTTCAAGAATGCGATCGCACTATCCTTGAAATTCTGGCTTCCCATCACATCAGCTTTTGGGTATTCACCCACATCAAGAGGCCCAAACTTGACAAATAATTGGTCAATTCCCAAAATTCGCTTTTGTACAGCTAGCAAAAGCATGGCTCTAAGATTAGAACGGAGTTCGCCAATGGGATTGAATAACCACCAAAGCTGACGAACAGGAGAACCTTTAGACAAGTGTTTGCCTCGGTTCCATTCAGTTATCAGCTCCTGATAGGAGAGGTGGCGGTTCAGAAAGCTTACTTGCCAATAAGGAAGTTGAATTAAGAGTTTTCCCGATTCAAACCTTAACGAGTACTTAATATCTCGCTCAATTTGAATTTCAACTTCATAGAGATGGAAAACACTAGTGCGCTGACCTAAAACAGCAATTTGAAAATCTCGAATGAAATAAGCAGCGGCATCGATTTGTTGTAAGACCGTCTTTTGGATTGACTTTAAGGAAATATCGTCGCCTAGCTTGAGCGAGATTTTATAAGCCTCCCCAAGCGATTGAACATTGATTAGGGGAATATGCCTGCGAGTTAAAGCTTCTCTAACTTCCTGCTCATGATTTTGCAGGCTCTCAGCGGCATAGTGCTGAAAAACGTCTAAAGAAGCTTCGGGATTTTGGGTTTGATTAAGAGCTTGAGCCATCATTAAAAATGGGTTGTTTAACCCTGTAGTTAGAGTTCTGATATTCAACTACAATAGCTCTACCCTCTAATTCGGATAATTAGACTGAAAGAACAGAAACGAATCAAATCAATTGTTGCGATCGCTTCTTAGCATGAGCTTTCAACTCCCCTCCATTATTCGGGTAGAGCTAAGCCGATTTTTTACGATGCACTTGAACCCGCTTATCCGACTTTTGCTTCTTCAGCCAAGCCAGAAACTTAGCCATCTTGGGTTCATTCCTTAGAGCTTCTAGGGAATGAAGTTCTTGGGCTAAACGGGTATTGTCAAAGAAGCCATGTATCTGTCGGTGACAGGGTGAGCAGATATTAGCCGTTGGAATAGTTTCCGCTTTTTGGTGTTTGGCTTTCTGTCTGGGAATCAGATGATGGATTGTTAAATCCTCAACTTCTCTTTCACACAGTTCACACTTCATAACAACAAGCAATTGGTTTTCACTCGCTATGAACTAGATAAATGCGATCGCTTTCTACGGGTAGAGGTGCAGCCTTAGCTCATCAATCTCCTATGTAGCATAAGGTTACAACTGTAATATATCAAATTTTTCTCTGTGCGACATGTCCTCTCTTGAGCTACCACTGCAGCACGATAAAGCCTTGCTCTGAGTCTAGTACGATTGGCTCGATGAGAAGGGGAATAATTTTAGGAGATCAACGAATGCGCTACCTAGCACTAGCTACTGACTATGACGGCACACTTGCCTCAGATGGACAGGTAGATGAGGAGACTTTAGCTGCACTGGAACGTTTGCGGGACTCCGGTCGAAAATTAATTTTAGTTACAGGGAGGCAATTGGACGACCTTTGCCATGTTTTCCCTCATCTCGACCTTTTTGAGAGGGTAGTCGCTGAGAATGGAGCATTGCTCTATCGACCCGAAACCCGTGAGGAAAAGCCATTGGGTGAACCTCCCCCCCCAGAATTGGTCAAGGCGCTACAGGAGCGAGGAGTTGACAATCTGGGTGTGGGAAGGGTGATTGTTGCCACCTGGCACCCTCACGAGGATACGGTTTTAGACGTGATTCGCCAGTTGGGACTCGAATACCAAGTGATCTTTAACAAGGATGCTGTGATGGTGCTTCCCTCAGGCATTAACAAAGCATTTGGGCTGGGTGCTGCCTTGGAGGAAATGGGATTATCACCGCTCAACACCGTTGCTGTCGGGGATGCAGAGAATGACCATACTTTGTTGAGTTTGTGTGCATGTGGGGTTGCGGTGGCAAATGCCCTGCCTATGCTCAAAGAGCGTGCTGATTATGTTACAAAAGGCGAGCGCGGTGCTGGAGTGGTGGAGCTGATTGACAAGCTAGTTTCCTCCGATTTGGAAGAACTCGACCTCCAGATCAGACGACTAGGCGGCTGAACACGCATGGAGGAACAAACGGATATTTCTCCATAGAATAATTAAGGTGCTGGTGGGTTCTCGCGTTTCGCCAAATCTGAAGGTGGGCGATCGTTACTCCATGCCCACCATACTTGAGTACACTGGCATTCATAAAACTCCTGCCACTTCCGGCGATAGTCTTCTGTCATCACAGGCGATCGCCGATTAATCCAAACCCGCTCAGCTTCCATAACAGAAGATCGGCATTTAGGGCAGCAGAAGTCAAAGGAGTGAATCGCCGATTTTGTCCATGGGGGAGGGACTGGGGAAAAAGCTTCCATGAGTAGCCATCCTTTTCGTTAATTGCCGATGCAAATTCTGAGTAGCGGGATACAGTTTCGAGTATGGCAACGCTTATCAATATTTAACCCTTGCGTTGAAATTCTTCACAGTCTTCTGTGCCTATTATGAACTACCCTGCCCTACTATCGCTTTTGGGTGGTTCCCTTTCTTAAACCTTTGCAACTGCTCTAATCCCCAATACACAAGTCAGATGAATCCAGAGCCTGAAATTCGCCGCTTGATTGAACTCATGCCTGCTTCTGGGCGGATGCTGACCAAAATTGTTAGCAAACCCCAACAAACTACGGTGATTGACAGCCCCTTTCCCCTGCCTTGGTCGCAAGCACGACCTATCTATATCAACTTTGATATGTGGCGTCGCTTACCCAAGCCTCAACGGGACTTGTTGCTGTTACGAACCGTTAGCTGGTTGCTTAGCATCAAGTGGTTTAAGCCGGACTTGTATCAAGGTGTTGTTCTGGCGGGGTTTTTGGGGGGAATTTTGGAACTGGCGCAGGGAGATGCTGTGGGTGTTGTGGTGGCTACAGGATTAAGTGCGATCGCAGGTACTCAAATTTGGCGCGGGACTCGCAGTTCTCAGACTGAGTTAGAGGCGGATGAAAACGCTATCAAAATCGCAACTCGGCGTGGCTACACTGAAACTGAAGCCGCGCAGCACCTATTGGCTGCCATTGAAAGCGTTGCTCAGGTTGAAGGACGGCAAGGCATGAATTTCACGGAATTGATTCGCAGCCAAAATTTAAAAGCGATCGCAGGTTTCTCTCCTGTAGGCGTCCCGGATACGGTGAAGCAGGAGTGATATTGATATTGCCTGCTACTAGCCCTATAAGCTGTACTGGTAATTAGGAGCCATTGTGATGTGCCATACAGGTCTGTACAGGAGCTGAAGGCTTGTGAACTTTTACAGGACTTACGCTACCTGAATTCAGGCAGTTGGCAAACCTACAGTCGGGCTACCCTAAAGATGAAGTATTTGCTTCTCAGGGAACTATTTCCCTTAAACCAAGTATCGTCAAGTGCATCTACTGAACTAATCCCTTCTGGGGATTATTGCTCTAACTCAAGGCGAAATTGTAGCCTTCAGCGAACAGCCGCTGAATTCGTATTTCAGTATACCTTGAGAGCCAAAATTCAAATAGGTTTGGAAGTTATGGCTGAGTTCAAGTTGCACCTACAAATTAAGGGAGACGAGGGAGATGAGGAAAGAACAGTACAGGTGGATCGGGATGAATTTACGATTGGTCGCTTACCTGAATGTGATCTACACTTGCCCCTCTCAGAGATTTCTCGCTATCATGCCCGCTTTTTGAAAACTGAAACAGGAGAGTGGCTAATCGAAGACCTGGGTAGCAAAAACGGTACCCGATTGAATCAGGAACTAGTGACATCTCCTCATCCCCTTAAGCACGGAGATGTTGTTCATTTAGGGGCAATTTTCCTAAACGTGCTGATGAGTACTCATCCCCAGCGCAAGCAGAAAGCTTTAGAGCTTCCCGATCAAGAAGTCAAGGTCTTTGACAATGCCGAAGACTTGCAAGAAAAATGGACACAAGTTGATGAACTGGGTGAAAAGGAGACAAGCTACCAAACGACCATCAGCCGTCTCAAAGACTTGGTGGATATCGGTAAAAATCTGAATTCTGCTGTATCCATAAAATCGATTTTTTCCCAAGTCCAGCAAGTTGTATTCCGTAATCTACCAAGCATTGAGCGGTTGGCTTTATTGGTCGATATTGAGGGTTTAGGTGAACTTGAAATATTAAATGCTGCGGTCAGAGATGTGTCTGCTCAAGCAACTTTAGCGCCTGATGACAGTTGGATTAGTCGCACTATCTGTCAAAAAGTATTTGCCGAACGAGTTTCGATTAAAACGGCTGATGCCCAAAGAGATGTACGATTCGATGGGGAAGATAGCATATTAGCCAAAGGTATTAAAAGTGCTTTGGCTGTTCCTCTTTGGGATAAAAATCTGGTCGTTGGTGTTCTTTATGCCGATGGCTGTGCTTACTTTAATCCTTGGAGTGAAGGCGGGGATGAAGACCTCAGCTTTTTTTCCGCCTTGGGGAATCTTGTAGCATCAGCAGTGCAACGTTGGCTGTTGACCCAGAAACTAAGAGGTGAAGAAGTAATTCGGCAGAGATTAGTACGCTATCACTCTCCTGCTGTTGTGCAGCACATCATGAAAGAGGGGGCACTAGAAGGGGGGCGTCTCACACCTGTCGAGGCGGATATTAGCATCCTATTTGCCGATTTGGTGGGATTTACAGCTCTTTCAGAACGGCTGCGTCCAGCACAGATTGCTCAATTGCTCAATAGTTTCTTCGAGGAAATGCTTAAGGAAGTCTTTGCCGTTGGTGGCACCCTCGATAAATTTATTGGGGATTGCATTATGGCATTTTTTGGCTCTCCTGAACCCCAGACAGACCATGCTGACCGCGCTTTGAGTGCTGCAATGAAAATGCTTTCGCGTCTTGATCGTCTTAATGCGGCTGGAGCTTTTTATGAACCGCTCCAATTACGAATTGCCATTAACAGTGGTAAGGCTGTAGTGGGAGATGTTGGCAGCTCTCAGAGGGTAGATTATACAGTGTTGGGGTCTACGATTAATCTGGCATCCCGGATGCAACACGTCTGTCTTCCCGGTGAATGTGTGGTAAGTGAAGCGACCTTTGCTAAGTTGTCGAAAAAGCAAGGCTTAGTAGCGCTGAAAGACTACAGTTTTAAGGGCATCGATCAACCTGTTCGGATTTATCAAACTACGAGGTTTTTGAAAAAGCCTCTACCCTCAAAATCCAGTAATGTACCAACCGCTCTCCCCTCGGAGTCAGGAGTTCATTAATGATAGTTTAATAGCTAGCAAAAGGAGGCAGGAATTGTCCCACCTCCCAAGCGCTAGAGTTTGGTAATTACTTCATATTGACAGGAACTTTCATTCCTTCTGCTGATAGTCTGCCATCCGGCTGAATGCTTTGACCTTCGATGAAGGAACGCAACATCCAAGCCATTTGTTCATGACCTTCCATCAGTCCGGTGAGGAAGTCAGCCGTGCCTTGGTCGTGATATTGATCTGCACACTGGTCAATGTGGTCGCGCAGATTGCGGATAACTTGCTCGTGGTCTACTACTAAGTTTTCTACCATTCCATAGGCATTGGGAAGGCTACCTTCATGTTCTTTGAGAGAAGCATATTCCAAGAAACCTTTAGCGGTACCAAGTGGATAACCCCCCAACATGCGAACTCGCTCAGCGATCGCATCAATAGTTTGTGTCATGCTTTCATAGTGTTCTTCCCACAGCTCATGCAACGAACGGAACTGAGGTCCAACAACATCCCAATGATACTTTTTCGTTTTGATTAATAGCAAATAGGCATCAGACAGGTCGCGATTCAATAAATCGATTACACCTTGACGTTGCTCTTCTGATAAACCGATATTTAAGGGGCGCATAAATTTTTTTTCTCCACACTTTGTCACCATAACCATTGCAACAAATCTATACAGAAGTTTCATCAGTCGCTTGGGGGATGGTCGGGCCATCTATAGTAGTAAGATTTTGAAGAGACTGAGGAAAAAAATCAAGCCTTAGGAGTATTGCTCATAGGACTAACTTTGACTCGATATAAAAGTTTATCTCCGTGTCGGTACCCTGTGTAACGCACTTTTACTATTTCCCCAGGTTGGGCTATTCCCTCCATCAATTGATGGAAGTGGGGATCGTAAGGAATTTCATCACCGACAGATGCGATCGCTTCTACTCCCCATTCTTGCAATAACTGTTCCACAGGTCGAACCAAGGGAAGCAATCTCACGGCAGGTAACTGTTGATTTTGCTGTGCGGCATAAGCAGCCGTTGGCCATTGCACTAACCAAGATTCCAGCACTTGTAAACTCGACTGCTGAAACTCCTGCATTAATATTTCTTTTTGCTGTTCTAGTTGCTGTTGCAGTCGTTGATACTCCTGCCTTAATGCCTCTACAGAAGCAGCTTCCCCTCTAGCAGATGAAGGGGGGTAAGGAATAGATTCAGAGGCAAATATTGCTAGCAACTCATCTACGGACACTTGCAATGCTTGAGACAGTTTCAGCAACGTTTCTACTCGCATCTGCGATATTTGTCCTTGACGCAAACGCCTCAATTGTTTCTCTGAAACTCCTGTGTTTTTACTGAGTTGTTTGTAAGACCGAAAACCCAACGGTTGCATTAATTCTTGCAACCGCTGGGTGAGTTTTTGACTGAAGTCTTGAGTCATTTTGAATAGGGGATTGGAAATAGGAAATAGGAAATTGATGAGGGAGTAATTTTTTCATTAGACCTCTTGAAAAGTCAAAAAAGACCCCCCGGACTGCGTCCCGCTACGCTAACAATCCCCCTTATCAAGGGGGGAAGCAAGAAAAATCTGACTCCCTCCCTTGTCTCCCCTTACCAAGGGGAGGTGCCGCAGGCGGAGGGGTGGGAGGGTTGGGGTGGGGTTTGAACATTTTTGCAAGAGGTTTATTCCCTATTCCCTATTACCATTAATCTGTAACCGAGAATAAACTAAGATTATTCTTCGAGCAGACTTCTTAACATCCAAGCCGTCTTTTCATGCACTTGCAGCCGTTGAGTTAATAAATCGGCTGTGGGTTCGTCGTTTACTTTTTCAGCAACGGGGAACATTGAGCGAGCTGTCTTTGCTACAGCTTCGTGTCCTTGAACGAGCAAGCGAATCATCTCCTGCGCTTTCGGAACACCGGGAGTTTCTTCAATCGAGCTCAACTTGGCAAAGTCGCTGTAAGTACCGGGAGCAGGAAAACCTAATGCACGGATGCGTTCGGCTATCTGATCCACAGCTAAAGCAAGTTCGTTATAGTGGGTTTCAAACATTAAGTGCAATGTCTGAAACATTGGACCGGTCACATTCCAGTGGAAGTTGTGGGTTTTGAGATAAAGGGTATAGGTATCGGCGAGAAGGCGAGAAAGCCCATCAGCGATTTCTTGGCGACTTGCTTCGGGAATACCGATATCAATGGGTATGCCTTTGGATTGAGTTTGCATGATTCTCTCCTAATCTAAAAAAGAGTTTTTCCTTCAGAGGCTGCCGTCGCGCCTCTTGATGTTATGTAAGTAGCAATTCATTGTCGATCTTCCTTAAGGAAGATGCGATGCATAGCAAAATCTGTAGTTTGACTAAGCCAAGTGTCGCTGTAAAACAGAGCGAGGTGCTTTGCGAACTCGGCACTTGATGGTTTCTTTGCCTAGACGCTGGTGAGCCTCAAATCTATGGCAACCGGAGAAGCCGTAGTATTGTCCATCGACTTCTAGCACATCAATGGGTTCGTGTAGTCCCTCTTTTGCGATCGACTCCATCAAAGCGGCTACCTTGGCTTGGTCGTTTTCTCGCGGCAGAGGACGGCGAATCTGCGCTAACGGAATTTCTTGTACGTTTACCATCGTGCGATCGGTGGTCTTTTTGAATCCCTACCCTTAAATCA
>JBFLZA010000192.1:0-13192 GCA_040756535.1 Cyanobacteriota bacterium | reverse complement strand
GTCAAATCCACGCTTCATAAGAGTTTCAGCGATTGTAGTCATGTAAGGCGGCTTTCTCAAATCTGGAAAGTCCCACTGGACAATGGTTTCAGGCGGAACGGAAGTTCCCCTCCAGGGGAACTTCCGCTTAAAACAGGTGGGCTTTGCTTATTGTTCTGTAACAAAGGAGGTTATGAGGCTCTCCCTGAATCAAGCCATTAACCAAGCAAGAATTCCTTGAGCAATTTTCTTTTCCAAAGGCTTGTGAGAGAGCAAACCGGGTAAAAGCTGACGCAACACCCAACGACCCAAAATTGGAAATAACCGACGCAGCAGTCTTTGCAAGATCCATTGCAATAGCCACGTTATCAGTACCAGTACTATTAGCATCCAGGGTCTAACCTGTATTAGCAGTAGCATAAAAGGAAGAGCGATCGCTACTATCACTACAGCAATGACCCAAGATATACCCCAAGCGAGTTGATTCAACTTCAGCACTTGCCCCAAACGCAGCTTACCCAGAAGTTGATTGATCAGCCAGTAGTGGGCCGAAGCCATTTGGCGGCAAAATTCGGGGTGTTCTAGACAGTCGCTTTTAATTTGCTGCAAAATTTCTCCATCAGTGGAAATCACACTCCGCATTAGTGGCTCTAGGGAACCATTCCATGCATAGTAGGTGCAAAATGTCAATCCTGTCTGGAGTCGGTTTTCGCGATCAATCAGAGCGTAATAGAGCAAATTTGTCAGCAGCTTGCGGGAAATATAAAGGGAACAACCCGTATTTTGAGCCTCTTGAATGCTTTGGAGAATATCTTGATCTAAATGAAAGCGAATCCCGTGAAATACAAGGCGAGAGCGAGTAATTCGCTCCTGCTCAAATTGGATATACGGCTCTAAATTCAGAGCGTTATCATGGCGAGACTTGTAGGAGTACTTCCGAGAAAGACGATGGCGCACGGGAAAAACACTCTATCCTTGTCCTTTGGAGTTCGATGAACCCCAAGGCAATACATCCTTGCCAGAACCCCATTGCAGCGATGCCTGCACCAGATGGATGACAAACTCCAACAATCCGCGCCACTGCTTTTCGCTAGCTGTGACACCTTCTCTATGGATTTGGAGAATGACATCCCGTTGAGGATGATTGAGAATTTCTTGAGCGTAGCGGTTAATCACATCACCATCAAGCTGAATGATCGTTTGGGCACAAATCATATCAGTAGTTACTGCTTTGTGCAAAACTTCTGGGTTGGCTGAATTCAGTGGCTGAGTTTGCAAGCGGTGTAAAGTCTGATTGCGATTATCCAATGCGGCTTTCAATTCGCTCAGCTTGCGTAAGCTGCGTAAAAAACGGCAACTTCTGAGTAGTTTTTGCGCTTTAAGAATCTCTTCAGAATTGGTGGGACTGAGAGGGTCAGGCAGTCGTGTTTGGAGTTGATACCATGCTAGAGATGGATTGGTGAGGATTTGGTTTCCCTCACTTACTGAATTTAGAACTGTGGCGTCGTAAAACTCGGAGTTTGGGTCACTCAAAAGCAATGCATACTCTAGTTCCAGGGTTTTGCGTAACTCCAAGTAGCGATCGCGTAGCGATTCGTGAATTCCCTGCTGTTGAAGATACTCTGGAGAAATGGGGTAAATATCTCGATAAGCCTCCCAAGCAATAAACTTGGCTCCAGTAATCTGCTCAACGACCATCGTGTTTACTTCTAACGCCGTGATGTCGATGAGAACTTCCCCCAAAGACTGCAAAAACTCATTCAAGTTTCGATGCAAAGGGGGCGCAACAGGTTTGCTGTCCGGTGCAGGTAAGTCTGTAACCCTTTTTCTCCGTCGGTTTTGTGTATCGATCATCACCGTCAACCTACCTATTTGATTCTATTTATTCTGGACGAGGAGAGCGACTTGGAGGAGGTGGGGGGGGACTTTTTTTCCAGTTGGCTTCTGCTTAGAATCCACCTTTTCCTGAACCGGGTTCCCTGACTCAGACGGCGCTTCAGAAACACCCTGGTTAGACTCTTCCAAGGTGGAATCATCATCTGACATTTCATCAAACCACACCTCTTCCAAGCTGGATACTTCTATTTGATCAGGGATAACTGAGTCCGGTGAAATCTCTGATGGTTCAATTTCTTCAAACAAAAAGTCTAGGGAGTTGTTTTCTCTCTCCTGTGACGATTCAGTCCTCTGCGACATTTGGGATAAGCGGTCAATCTCCTCCAAGTCTGTAGGAGATTCTAACTCCCAATCTTCGCTGAAATTAAGGTTCTCCGTTTGGTGCTGCGCCGCGTCATCTCGGATCAAGTCTTCCACCGATGCAGATCGGTCAAACTGCATAGAGGATTGGACTTGTTCACCCGTAAAGTCATCCCAGTCCTCATTCATGTCCAAGTTTGATGTCGGCTGATCGAGCGTCGGTGCTGATGCCAAAGTCTCTGAGTCTTCAACTAAGTCTCCCCAGTCGTCCTCATCATCCAGCCCCAGAGTATCCATATCAATAACGGGTGTATCGAGTAAAGCCTCTGGTTCTTCGGTTACCCAATCATCCCATTCATCATCCTCTTCCAGATCCAACGAATCCAAACGGGGAATAGGTTTTTTTAACTCAGACTGGGGTTCGTCGTCAATAAAGTCGCCCCAGTCCTCATCCATATTAGTAGCCGCTTCGGGCTGCTGTTCGGCTGAGGGAGAGCCAAAATCCTCTCGTCTAAGATTTTCCCAATTCTGGTTTTCTTGTAAATCGGATGTGTTCCAGTCAGATTGGGATTCATCGTCCACAAAATCCCCCCAGTCCTCATCCCTATCAATAGCCGTTTCGGGTGGCTGTTCAGATGAAGCTGGGGGAGAGTCAAAATCCTCCCGTCTAAGATTTTCCCAATCCTGATTTTCTTGTAGATCTGATGCCTCTCCCTCAGATTGAGAGTCTTCATCCACTAAATCCTCCCACCCCCAATCCTCGCGCAAGTCTGAGTCAGATGTTTCTGAGGTTGGTGGCGGCTCGACGGGCAAAGACTCCAGTAGCTCTAAAACAGAGTCATCCCAATCATCTTCGTCCTCCTCAATTTCCTCTTCCCATCCTTGAGCAGGCTCTTGGGTTGGTGTCGTTAGAGACGGTTCAGATGCGGCAGGGGGCGACAATGGCAATGGAGGGAGAACTTCATCAGTAACAGGTTCTGGACTCACTACTGCATCAGCCACCACTGCATCTGATGGTTCAACACTGAATCCCGTGCCCGGTACCTCTTCTTCAAAGACTATTTCTGGGCTTACCCCTGAATCGGTCACCACCGCCTCTGGTGCTTGGGTGACTAATCCGGCCTCAGGTACATCCTCAATCGGAGGCAAGACCTGACTTTCAACTGCGAGGGATTCAGGCTCAATAACAGGAGCCTGTGTGTCTGGGTAACGCAGGGCAACTAAAACCTCAAATAGCTTTTGTAAACTTTTGAGGTTGTTTTGAACAATCTTACTCCCTTCGGCAACCTGCTCTAGATGAAATTGTCGCAACTCTCTGTAGCGACCTGTGCCGATAAACTCCTCACCAATCTCATGTTCAATCTCGCCCTCAATCGTATTGATGCGGGTGCGTAGGCGATTTCCCGGTTTGGATGGGGTTGCCTCAACATCATCTCCTGAAGCGACCCAGGTGGTAAATTTCAACTCCACAGCTTCGCTGAGTGCCAGAGTGAGTGCCTCAGTAATGTTTCCTGCCTTGAGTTGTGCTTTGAAGTCGTCGCTCGACGCCATATATACTATCCCCACTTAAATCGGGCGATTCACCGACACAGAAAGTGTAAAAAGTTGTTCCGTTTGTTTCCTAGGGATTGGGGATGAAAACGAGAAGGCTGAAGAATGTTCGGTGTAGCCATTGCCATAGCGTCGGCTCAAGGCTAAAAAATTTACACCTTATACTTCACACTTCATAACTTTCCCAGTTCCTAGTTTCTTCATTGTAAGTTGTCATGATCCGAGGGAGATAGAGCAGATTTTCCCTCTCCGAGTCGATGCGATGCCTGGGGCATTTGAGTGAGGGTATGGGTCAGAACGGTAAATAGTTGTTGCAAGTTTTCCAAATTTTGCTGGATGATTTGACGTCCTTGTTGGACTTGCTCCATGTGAAATTGTCGCAGTTCGGTATAAGGCCCATTACCAATGAATCGAGTGCCAATTTCATTGTCGATCGCCCCATCTACAATATTCATTCGGGTTCGTATTCGACAATCGGCAGCGGGTTTGTCGGCTTCTGCTGAAGTGTTTGCCTCAGAAGCCTTTGATGAGGACACCCAGGTGGTAATTTCTAACTCAACGGCTTCACCCAACGCTAGGGTGAGAGCATCAACAATCTTTCCCGCTTTCAGTTGTGCTTTGAATTCGTCGCTGATGGCCATAGGGTTACGTTTGCCTCAAGCTCTTTCCAGTTTGCTCGCATATTAGCCCAGAAGTGCCTTGAATGTAGCAAACCTCCGACTAAGCTTTAGCTTTGTGTGTGAGTTAATAGCTCTAAATCTACAATAACTGGCTAGGGAAAGGTTGGGAGTTGAGCCATTCAACCTTCCAATCTTCTAGCCTTCAACCCCACCTTGCCAAAAATCAGTAATTTCATATCCCAACTCCCCTAACATCTGGCGCAGAAGCGGCAAGCTAAGGCCAATGACATTGCTGTGACAACCTTCAAGTTTTTCTACAAAAAGTCCTCCCCGACCTTCTAAGGCGAAGCATCCAGCACATTTGAGAGGTTCACCTGTAGCAACGTAAGCTTCAATGGTGCGATCGCTAATATCAGCAAAGTAAACGGTTGTAATCCCGCAACGGACTAATGTTTTACCCTGAACTAAGTCAATTAAGGCATGACCCGTGTAAAGAGTACCAACACCCCCTCGCATCATCTGCCAACGTGCGATCGCTTCTTCTGCATTAGCGGGTTTTCCATGAATCTCACCTTTCACGCTCAACACTGAGTCGCAGCCTAAAATCAGGGCATCACTAAATTGACTCGCAACCGTTTGGGCTTTTTTCAATGCCAGAGTTTCCACCAAAGCCAGTGGATCACTCAACTGCACTTGAGATTCATCAAAATCGCTTTGGTGAACCACTGATTCAATCCCAGCAATTTGCAGCAAGCGTCTGCGAGCTGGCGAAGCCGAGGCTAATACAAACGTTGGCACACTCATAAGACTGGATTAACGACTAATAACCAATGACTAATAAACTGAAAACGATTTAGCGGCTATCTCAAATACATCGTGCATCTTACCCCAACGCTGCTCAGTTGTCGAAGCATTGAACGTGTAGAGTTTGCCACGACTTACTGCCACACTGGCGATGTTATGGCGTTCTTGGTTAGGAAGTTTGACGTTGTATTCGAGAAGATAATAGGTTTTGTCGCCCGATTCGCGAGCTTCGGCGTTGACTAATTCGGCTTGGCGACCTGAATTGGGAGGAGCTATAGCATTTTTTTGTAGCTGGTAACCCACTTCTCCAGGGGTTCCTAAATCGGTAAGGGTTTTCCCTTCGGGTACCGAACTCATCACAACACTGACATTTTCTGTTCGTTCGATTAAATCGTGGAACACCACATCGGGACCATCAGTCACTTGAACTTCTACCCAGCCGTTGGGATACAGAAACTCATAGCCATCTGTGCTATCGACATAGCCTTTCAGTCCGCTGACGCTAGTAGTGCATCCATGCAAAGTTAAGCTCAGCACTAGCAGCAGTAGTGCGGTAATTGCTTTGAGCATCTCTGTTGTGTTGAATCAGTGCTGTTTTATTGTCTCATCTTTGGGTAACCTGACTGAGGCTAGGAACTATATTGAATGTCGGTCTATCATATACACTGCCAGGATTTTAATCCGTTACCTGAAGATAGCTCCAACCTAAGATAGATGCGAATTGTTCGGTCTAAAGTCAATTACTAGAAAAAACAAGCTTAGTTATCAGCAAACCGCGCCATTGAGATCAACCGTTACCCAAAAATTGCGCCAACCATTCGAGCAAGTATGCTGCCTTCGAGGTAACACTAGATAACAAAGACACTAATCAACTCGCTCATCCTTGAGTTTTTCGACCTTCTTTTTTAACCCTCGAATGAGTTCCCTAACCACGTCAGTTTTAGTTCGACCTGTAAGAGAGCAGTATGCCTCTAAGTACTCTAGCTCTCTATCTTCTACCCGAAAATCTAATCGTGTTTTTGCCATATCATTATTGTACAGCACTATTGTGTACAATAATGATATGGCATACAAAGCGTTTCGGACAAAACTAAAGCTGGACAACAAACAGGCAACCCTAATGGCAAAACACGCAGGGTACGCCAGATTTGTGTTTAATTGGGGACTGAGGTTGTGGAACGAAGCTTACTCCGAACAGTTAAAGCCATCAGTCAAGACGCTCAAAAAAGTCTTTACCAATCACGTTAAGCCTCAGCATCCTTGGATGTCCGAACTGTCTTCTAAGGTTTACCAGTACGCCTTCATCAACTTAGGTGACGCCTTCAAGCGCTTTTTCAGCAAGCTGGGAGGATATCCCAAGTTTAAGAAAAAGGGACGCAGTGACAGTTTCACTATCGACAACTCTGGGAATCCAATTAAGTTAGGTGGAATCCGTCATAAACTCCCGTTTATTGGCTGGGTATCCACAAATGAAGCGCTACCAGAGTGCGTGGTGAAAAAAGTTACCATCAGCCGTCAGGCGGGGTGCTGGTACATCAGTTTTGCAATTGAAGTACCAGAAGAGAACACGCCCAAAAGCCGTGAGGTAATTGGGGTGGATTTAGGAATTAACGCCCTTGCCACCTGCTCAGATGCGAGAGTGTTCCCGAATCCCAAGGCGTACACAAAGGCGACCAAGAAGTTAAGCCTTTTGCAACGACACCTCAGCCGTAAGGTTAAGGGGTCAAGCAACTGGTACAAATGCCTTCTCAAGGTGCAACGACTGCACCAACGAGTTGCCAACATTCAACGGGACACTATCCATAAGCTCACCACGTTTCTGGCTAAAAACCACAGCCAGGTGGTAGTTGAAGATTTAAACGTGTCAGGGATGTTAAAAAATCACCGCCTTGCGGGTTCTGTTGCTGACGCCTCGTTCTACGAGATTCGGCAGCAACTGGAATACAAGACCCTACGGTATGGGTCACAACTAACGTTTGCGGCTCGGTTTTACCCCTCAAGTCAGCTTTGTTCAGATTGTGGGCATCGTCAAAAGATGTCGTTAAACAAACGCACTTTTGAGTGCGAAAACTGCGGTGCTGTAAAAGACAGGGACTTCAACGCAAGTCTGAATCTTGAGCAGTATCCATCGGTCGGTTCGACCGATAACACTTGTGGAGGGGGTGCTGCCGACAGTCCCCGACGTTAGCGAAGCGGACGCAGCGCTAGCGAGTAAGCAGGAAGTAAACACCAAAATGTTTAGAAATAAGCGTTTTGGATAGGTTTTATGGAGCAGAAAAAATATGAACTTGACTTATCGAACGATTGCCCTTTTGGGATTAACTACAGTACTAGCTGGACTCCCTCAAGCGGTTTTTGCCCAGTTTTCCTCCTCTGGGTTAATGGTTGCTGCTCAGCCAGCCAAAGAAATGAGTGCTGTGGAGTTGTATAACCGAGGCGTCGATAAGCTTAATGCTGGTGACTATCAAGGAGCGATCGCAGACTTTAATCAGTCGTTGCAACTCAACCCCAATGATTCTGATAGCTACTACAACCGAGGTTATGCCAATCATACCCTGGGCAATTACCAACAAGCGATCGATGATTACACCGCAGCGATTCGGCTCAATCCAAACTTTGCCCAAGCTTACAGTAATCGGGGCTATACCTATTTCGTTTTGAAAAATTACAAAGAAGCGGTCGCCGATACCACCAAGGCAATTGAGCTCAAAAGTGACAATGATACGGCTTATATCAGCCGAGGTAATGCCCACGATGAACTCGGAGATGCTCAAGCTGCTTTAGCAGACTACAATAAAGCACTGGCTCTCAATCCTAACAGTGCCAGAGCTTATTACAATCGGGGGTTAACTCGCAACCGACGCAATGAGCATCAAGCCGCCATTCAAGATTACACGGAAGCTGTTCGGATTCAACCAACGTTTGCTGAAGCCTATTACAATCGCGGGCTTTCCCATTTCAACCTAAAAAACTACAAACAAGCTTTAGAAGATGTGCAGAAAGCCGCTAATCTTTTCAAGGAGGACGGCAGGACGGATAATTACCAGACTGCAATGAATGTTATTAAAACGATTCGAGAGTCATCAGGTACCTGAACAACACTGGTGGTTAACCCTGCCGTCAGTAGCTCTGTTGGTTTGCCCAATGGAGTAATCGCCTACAATCAACCCACGTTAGAGACTGAGACAGCGACAAATATCAGACCTCCTACGAGAGCCATAGCTACAGCCCCTAATACAAGGTAATTTCTTTGTTGCGCTTTCGTTGGAGGCTCTGCTTGATACATCTTTGTTTCTCGAGCAAAGTTATTAAGACGGCCGCCTTCTTCTGTGGTATAGGGCATGAATCAAAACCTTTTTTATTGATCAAGTATAAATGTAACAAAAATTAAGAATAAATACTCTCCTTATTTAGAAATAAATCTTTACGTTTTGCCGTTGAGTTGAGTTACGAGCTGACATTGAGGGTATAGTTCAGGGTAAACGGTCTAAAATTTGCCCCATTTTTCGCTGTTCCCCTGAGTTCTAGCTCATAAGCTCCAGCTTTGGGAAATACAATTTCTGCCCCTGGAATTCCTCGATACCGTTCTACTGAGATGGCTTTTAAGGAAGGGGTTATGAGCGGCTGTACATTTCGATCGCGGGGCTTAGAGTATACAAACAATTTACAGTTACATTGTGATAAAGGAATTAGCTGTCCTCCTTTACGAGTGAGGGCAAACCAGGCTTGAGAAGATTGTCCCGCTTTGGGATTGTGATTGGGTGTAATGTGAAAAGTTGCCGCTACATCTCCACCTACTTGAACGGTATGGGCAGTAACAGGGGTGGCAATTAAGGTGGCAAGCAACAGCCATCCAAAGTTTTTCTCTGGTCTGAGGCGGAACATACAACTTCCGAAAGTAGTAAAGGTGAACCTAGCTGAGTAATCATTGGCGATCGCTTTCACCCGTTAAGGCTTCAAGAAGTCATTTCGCCAAGAGTACAGCAGAGTCCATTTTTAAGGACATAATCTGGTAAAGTCAAACGACTAGCCGTCAAACCAATACATTTCAAGCTCGACTAGTTCTGACGGTAAAGATAAAATCAATGGGCATTTCCCTCGAAAGGTATGTGCAAGATTCGTACAATGAAGTCTTGGCTTCATCTAGTTCCACAGATTCAGGAGATTGGCAATGTCAACAGTCGCAGTTGGGTCGATTGAAACTAAGGGCTTTCCTGCTGTCCTTGCAGCGGCAGATGCAATGGTTAAAGCAGGCAGGGTTACCTTAGTTGGCTACATCAGGGCGGGTAGTGCTCGGTTTACGGTCAATATTCGCGGGGATGTGTCGGAGGTAAAAAGGTCTATAGAAGCAGGGGTTGCGGCTGTAGAAAAAGTTTACGGTGGGGCTGTGGAGACTTGGGTGATCATTCCTCGTCCTCACGAAAATGTTGAAGCCGTTTTGCCAATTGCCTTTTCTCCAGAAGTCGAAAGGTATCGCGATGCTGTCGAAAACCCGATACTTCCACGATAAGGAAACGGTTGTCAAACGTTATCAATAGTTGTAGGGTGGGCAAGACCCACCCTTGCTGTAGTCCATCTAAATAAATTTGATTCAGCGAGAGAAATCTATTTCTTTTGGCTAATGTCTCGTGTCTCCATTATCATTCCGACTCTAAACGAGGCACCGTGCTTGGAGCGTACTTTGCGACAGTTGAGTCTACTCCATCCTCCCGCATGGGAAGTGCTGGTAGTCGATGGTGGCAGTGAAGACAAAACAATTGAACTGGCAAAGTGTATCTGTGAGACGATTGCTAACAGCACTAAGGCGCGAGTCATTACCTCCACCGAACGCGGACGTTCGGTGCAGATGAACCAAGGAGCACAAGAGGCAACTGGGGAGATTCTTTGCTTCCTGCACGCAGATACATCAGTACCCGATGATTTGGTAGCAGTCATCGAACACACTCTCGCAGACAAGAAGGTTGCTTGCGGTGGGTTTATTTCCCTGATGGCAGGTTCTACGACGACACGTTGGGGAGTATCGCTGCACAATTATCTCAAAACCTATTACGCCCCGCTAATTTTCCGCCCCCACTTGTTTCTCAAAGGTATGCGATTGCTGTTTGGCGACCAAGTGATGTTCTGTCGCCATGAAGATTTCTGGAAGGTTGGCGGTTTTGATACTGCCCTGCCGATTATGGAGGAAGCCGATTTGTGTCTCAAGTTGGTGCGGTTGGGACGAATACGTCAGGTGAATCGTATCGTTCAAAGTAGCGATCGCCGCGTGGCACGCTGGGGTTCTCTCAAAGCAACAGCAATCTACTTATCTATCGGCTTTCTTTGGGGTTTGGGTGTCCCGGCAACATACCTTAAGACGTTTTATGATGAGATTCGTTAACCCGGATTTGGTATTAGGGGATAAGGCGGTGCGTTAACGAAGTGTAACGCACCCTACTGATTCAGGTGAAGTAGTGGGGTACAAAAAGGCTTGTATCCTGAGTGATAGGCGTGCGGTCTTCCCGGATACCGATGCCTGCTGCTTGGTCGCCAATAATCCAAGAGCCGATAATGGGGTAGTAACCATCAAACTCTGGAAGCGGATGGTAGGACTGGTAAATTAAGGGTTCCCCTTCATACATTCCAGACGTTTGATACTGCTTATCGGCATAGTAGATGGTGATGTTCGCCCCTTCACGGGAGAAAATAGGTTTGCTGACGTAAGGATGCGATAACTTCAGTGGGTCGTAATAGCTGGGGAGTAAGTTGGGGTGATTGGGGAAGAGTTCCCAGAGAATGGGGAGAATAGCTTTGTTGCTGAGAATCATCTTCCAAGCGGGTTCTAAAATAGTCAGGGGGGCGTCCAACAAGTACTGACCAAAGGATTCCCGGATTAGCCATTCCCAGGGATAAAGCTTGAATATACTCCGGATGATGTAATTATCAAGGTCGCAAAAGACTTTTTGAGTATGGTTCCAGCCAATATCATCAATGAAGATGTGCTCCGTTTGAAATCCGGCTTGGATTGCCAAATCTCGCAGATACTCTACCGTACCTAAGTCTTCCTGGCTCTCTTTGGCGCAGCTAAAGTAAAGGGTATGTTCCCGAAGCCACTGCATTTCCTGGAAATTAGCCAGCAGTTTTTCGTGGATGGAATTAAACTGGTCAGTTGTGGGAAAGACTTCTTCCAACCACGTCCATTGCACCACAGATGCTTCTAAAAGGGCCGTGGGGGTATCTGCGTTATACTCCAAAAGCTTCGGAGGATGAGTGCCATCATAAATGAAGTCAAAACGACCGTAGAGAGTAGGCACGTTTCGTTCCCAAGAGTGTCGGCACAACTCAGCAAATTCTGGAGGAATGCACAGTTGAGCGAAGCGATTTTCCTGAATCACATACTCCACAGCTTGCAAGCACAAGTCGTGTAACGTTTGTGTCACTTGCTCAAGTTCATCCACCTCCTCAGCACTGAAGTGGTAACAGGCTCCTTCGTTCCAGTAAAGTTCATCTAAGTAATAGAAGTTAAATCCAACTTGTTCACACTTCTGCTGCCAGTCCGCACGGGGTTCAATAATTAAACGTTCCATTTTGCGGTTAACTCCCACGACTGCCGGAACGAACTGTGGAACCAAAGCCGCCACGGCTAACTTTACCCACGGAAAGCGAAGACTTTCCAGAGGAACTCTTCGTAATCCCTGCATCAGCAGGAGCTCGTAGAGGTTGGTTGCTCGTACTGGGATAGTAATAAATGGTTCCCCTGCTTCTTCTGTAGTAGGGGCCGTAGTAGTAACCTCTAGAATAAGAGCCGTCTGTTACATTTTCGCATTGACTTGTATTGCCCCAGTCCCGGCGACAGTCTTCAAGACTGCGATAGACTTCCCTGGAGCGTTTCTCGCTGGATTGGCAGGCTGTCAGGGAGAAGGAGGCAATGAGGACAAGAGTCAAGGTAGCGGTTTTTTTTCTATGAACAGTCATGGGTTTGCATTCATGAGGGTTTAAGTCTAAGGGAACTTACCCAACCCTGAAAAAGTCTAGTTATATTTTTGAAATCACTACTTGGGTTGCAGATTTCGGAAGAAAGGAAAAAATTATGTGTATGAGGCGGGCAGGATGCCCACCCCACAAGAAAATGGTATTGCTGTAGGATGCTTTCCTTGTTTACTAGCTTTGTTCCTCTGGAACGGCTACCGTCATACCCAAGGGAGTGCGATTTTTCTCCACTGGCATTGTCGTTGAAACCATTGCTGCTAGGAGTTGTTCAGGTACCACTGGGAACGGTAATCGGTGGATATCGGAATTTGGGCTACAAGCAATTTTAGCTGCTTGCCGCAACTGAGCTAGAGTAATGTTTCCTAAACCCAAATCTTCAAGAGTTTGGGGTAGACCAATTTCAGCATAAAACTTCAGCAACTGTTGCCGTGCTGATGCTGCTAGTTGGTTGCCCTGTAGCATTTCTTCTAAACGCAACTGCACGAGAATACCATAGGCGACTTTCTCACCATGAAGAGCATTGTGAGCAGCCGGAATATGGGTTAAGCCATTATGAATGGCATGGGCAGCAACGGTACGACACTGGGCACCGCCCAAACCCCCAATGACGCCAGCGAGTAAAACCGTCGCATCAATTACTTCGCGCCAAGTTTCACTTCCAGGTTGTTTGAGGGCGTCTGCTGATTTTTGAAAGAGGATATCTCGCAAAACTCTCGCCTGTTGCACGGCGGCAATAATCAGAGTGACGGGAGAACTGCCACTACTGACAGAGGCTTCGTACCACTTGGCTAAGGCATCCCCAATGCCAGCAACCAAGGTACGTTGCGGTGCAGTTTGAATCAGGCTGTAATCGAGTATCAACAAGTCTGGGCAGCGATCGAGGGGAACATCGTAGAGGAATGCGCCCTCGTCAGAATAGATATTGGATAGAGCAGTCCAAGCCGCACAGGTAGCACCAGAGGTGGGTATGGTGACAATGGGCAACTTACACTGATGGGCTAGAAGTTTGGCGGTGTCTAAAGCTTTTCCACCACCAACACCGATAATTAGGTCCGCTTGATGCTTGGTGGTGGCTT
>JBFLZA010000191.1:0-13270 GCA_040756535.1 Cyanobacteriota bacterium | reverse complement strand
AAGACCATCATCGGATTTAGTTCCGAACTCGCAAGAGTCCCCAACGTGGCAACGGCAAACGAGACAGGAAGCGAAGGTTTTGCTTTTGAAGCTCAGGCTTCAGCGAAGCAAGCCTGAGTACTTCACTAGCTGATATCTGCTGGCTTATAAAGGCAAGTTAAGTATTTAGAACTGCCTTTCCCCTTTCCCCTTTTCCCTTTCCCCTAAAGATTAACTCCCCGTTTTACAACAATTCCGAATGTGTTCCAGGGTAAGAATACCGACAAGCTTGCCGTTATCCACGACTGTCAGTTGCTGGGCACCTGTCCGCAGCAGAAGTGATAACGCTTGGCGCAAAGTATCGTGTGGTGCGATCGCATCTTGAGGCTGGTACTCTGGAGAAGCGATCGCATATTCACTTTGAGGGTGGTAGTCCTCAGGGACAGGTGTCATTGCCGTATCCACACGCAGCAAACTTAACTGACGCACTATATCCTCCGCCCCCACTAAATCATGCACGAATGTATTAGCTGGGCGCGTCAAGATATTAAAGGGCGTATCGAACTGCACAATTTGCCCTTTTTGTAAAATCATAATCTTATCGGCAAGACGCAGCGCTTCCTCAACATCATGAGAAACAAACAAAATGGTTTTCTTCAATTGGCGCTGAAGACGCAAAATCTCATCCTGTAGCGTTTCGCGGGTAATCGCATCAATCGCCCCAAACGGTTCATCCATTAACATTACCTTGGGGTTACCCGCCAAAGCTCTAGCTAAACCCACTCGCTGTTGCTGTCCTCCTGATAATTGTGAGGGGTAACGATGGCGGTACTCCTGAGGAGGCAATTCAACGAGCGTTAGCAACTCATCAATTCGAGCTTGGTATTCTATTCTCGACCACCCTAACAACTTAGGTACCACAGCAATATTCTCAGCAACACTCATGTGGGGAAATAAACCCGTCTGCTGAATCACATAACCCATTTGCTGACGCAGCTTTGTCGGTTTAGACAGTCGAATATCTGTACCATCCAGGTAAATGGTGCCTGAAGTCGGCTCGTACAGGCGATTGACCATCTTAAGCAGGGTGGTTTTCCCGCAGCCGGATGGCCCTAAAATCACAATTAGCTGACCGGCTTCAATCTCACAAGTAACGCCATTTACTGCTGGATAGGACGCACCTGGAAATTTTAGGAAAACTTCCTCAAAACGGATTGCGCTCACAAGTTTTTCCTCAGCCTTGTCGGATTTATGAACTAATGTATCGGGAGCTGGCGTTATTGAGGGCGATTCACAAATTTCTCACACTTGGAAGTTAGCATGATTGGTTACCACAGGCAGTTTTCCATTTTGACCTCAGAAACTAAAGTCCCTTGGTACTGCCACAAGGGGCTTTTTGTTAGGTAGAAGGAGAAAGCTATCTCCACAGCTTCTTTTGAGAAGTCGGGAATGAACTAACCCTTCTTTAACAATCCTTGCTTCGTGAGAAATTCTTTTGCCACCTCAGCAGGTTCGCGCTGTTTACCACTCACCTCGTAGTTCAGGCGTTGCATTGTTTCAGTGGTCAATTTAGGGGATAGGGTATTGAGGGCTTCCTGAATACCGGGATTTTTCTCTAGTATTTCCTGGCGTACTACTGGAGCGACTTGGTAAGGAGGGAAGAACTTTTTGTCGTCTTCAAGCACAACTAGATTCAAGGCGCTAATTTCCCCATCAGTACCAAAAGCGACAGCCACATCGGCTTGCTCACTGTTTAATGTCTTATACCTCAAGCCTGGATCGGCGGGAATAAACTTTTTCAGGTTAAAATCACCATAAGCTTTTTTCAAACCCGGTAACCCATCCTCACGCGCTTCAAATTCGGGCGGCCCAATCACAGTCAATTGCTTGGCTTTAGCGACCATCTGGGAGATAGTCTTAATGCCATATTTTTGAGAGCCTGCTTGAGTCATCACGAGAGCCTGAGTGTTGTTCATCGGCGCAGGCTCAAGCCAGACGAGGTTAAATTTTTGCTTGTAGCTGTCAGCAACCGTTTTGTACACTTGTTTGCGATCGCTGTTTGCTGGTTCCTTGAGTACCGTCAACAGTGCTGTCCCTGTGTACTCTGGGTACAAATCAATTTGACCGCTTTGCAGACCGGCTTGAGCGACGGGAGTACCACCCAGATTCAGCTTACGTTCTACTTTGAAGCCTTTATCCTCTAGCACCAGGGCATACATTTCTCCCAAGATGAACTGCTCGGTGAAATCTTTTGAGCCGACTTTAATGGCTCCACCAGTGCTACTATTGCAAGCGAGCGCAAGCACCATTGTGAGTATCGCTAGCCAAAGCAACAAGAATCGGCGACGAAATGAATGGATTAGAGACACGATATGCTTCAAAATACTCGTAACAAATGATTCTTGACCCAGTTTACCCTGCTTCCCCTGCTCCCCTGCTTCCCCTGATTAAAGGAAATGGTGGGAAACTTTCGCAGCGAAGGTCTAGAGGATTTGAAGGGGTACAGGTTTAGGGTTGTCTATTCGCTACTACATTGTGATATAAAAACTAAATTTAGTTAACAAAGGTAAGATTATTTTTTGATATAAAAACATCATAGGCTGATATAGCTTATGGGATTTTAAGTTGGTGGTACCCAATCGATTTCAAGGGCTTTTAAAGCTATTGCTACCCGCTCTCTATCGGTAGCTGATAAAATTTTAGTTTTTTCAGGTGGAATCTTATTTACTACTAAAATAGCTACCTCTTTAGCCGTTTTATAGAGTAATTTATGCGTCTTGTATTGAGAATTTTGGTTTTTTTATAAGTCATTTTTAAAATTGTTTTTCTTTAAAAATTATTGTTTTTATGCAGACAAAACCTAGAAAAAATCGCTTTTTTCATTATATTTAATCTGCCCCTCTTTACCCATAAGCCAAGGAGATTGAAACACTCCGGCTCTCCCGTATCTAGAGTGATCAACAAAGCTGACTATTCGTAAAACCCCTATACTGTAAAGCTTTCAGAACAACGTTTTTTGGGAAGCTATCAGGAGTAGGGGGTTTTCCTCACTAAGTTAAGATTTCTTTCAAGTTTTTGCAGAATACTGCGATTTTATTTGATTTTTGTTAAAAATTGAATAAGGTCTTTTTAAAGATTCCATAAAGACTCGGTAGCGGGATACTTTCCTAAGTTACCTTGCTTTAACCTGCTTAATTTAGATTCCCAACTTGGGACTTAGTACACCTCTCTACTAATGAGGGACGGAATTAGGATAGTCGTCAAATAAACGATTGTCTATTGTCTTTCTGTGGGGGCTTAATTTCCGTATCCCTTTTCTAGGCAGGTGTACTTATATAAACAGCAGCTTATCATAATTTATAGCATTTTTACGCCAATTTTCCGCTTCTTAGGAAAGAAATAGCCTCCTGCTTTTAATTTGGTGTAGGTGAAATTGCGGAGCCTAGGAGCAACTAATAGCACCTAGGAGGAATTTATGCTGAAATTTTTGCAAAGCTTTTTTGATTCAAGCCGATTTATTCCACATGAGCATTGTTACCTTTGGAAGCCGGAGTTGGTCTGGCTACATATTGCTTCAGATTCTCTGATTTTCCTGGCTTATTACTCCATCTCTATTACGCTGCTCTACTTTGTCCTTCATCGACAGGATTTGCCCTTCAAAGGAATATTTCTATTATTTACCGCCTTCATCCTCTCCTGTGGCACGAGCCATTTACTCGAAGTGTGGACGCTTTGGCATCCAGTTTATTGGGTATCGGGTTTCATCAAAGCCATTACCGCTGAAATCTCTGTGTGTACAGCTATGGTACTGATGCCGCTCATTCCCAAGCTACTAGCTATTCCTAGTCCAGAACAACTAGAGACAGCTAACTGCCAGCTAAAAGCCGAAATCGATGAACGCAAGCGCATTGAGGAGCAGTTGCGTTCTTCTCAGCAGATGCTACAGCTAGTAATGGATAACATCCCGCAATTTATCTTTTGGAAAGATAGAAATTCAGTCTTCCTGGGTTGTAATCGCAACTTTGCGCGGGTAGCAGGCGTTGGCACTCCAGAAAACATTGTTGGGAAGACAGACTACGACTTGCTTTGGAAAAAGGAAGAGGCAGACTTCTACCGCTCCTGCGACGCCCGTGTGATGCAGACGAATACCCCCGAATATCACATCATCGAACCTCTACAACAAGCGGATGGTAAACAGTTATGGCTAGATACCAATAAAGTTCCACTCCATGATTGTGCAGGAAACGTCATCGGCATCCTTGGCACGTTTGAAGACATTACCTCGCGCCGACAGACACAAGAAGCTTTACATAAAGAACGAGAATTTTTAAATGCATTACTGGAAAACTTAGCAGAAGGCATTGTGGCCTGTGACGCCAATGGCGTGTTAAATCGGTTTAATCGGGCGACGCGAGAGTTTCATGGGTTGCCAGAACAACCCCTCCCGCCTGAGCAATGGGCGCAATACTATCACTTGTATCTACCGGACAGCCAGACATTAATACCCAAAAAAAAGCTTCCTCTGTTTCGAGCTTTTCAAGGAGAGACGGTTCGGAACCTGGAAGTCGTTATTGCTGCTAAGCACACGAAAGCGCACAGGGTATTAGCCAGTGGACAACCCATCTTTGATGCACAGGGAAACAAACTGGGTGCTGTTGTGGTTCTCCATGACATTACTCGTCGCAAGCAGGCAGAGGAAGCACTCAAGAAGGCAAATGAACAGCTAGAAATCAAAGTGGAGGAGCGTACAGCGCTCCTCAGGACTATTAACGAGAAATTACACAGCGAAATAAAGGAGCGTGTCGCGGCCCAAGAGGCGTTGCAAGCCACTAACCAAACGTTACAAACGCTGCTTCAAGCGTCACCCATAGCAATTGATGCTGTCGATACTAAGGGAAACGTAATGCTGTGGAATCCGGCGGCAGAAAGGCTTTTTGGCTGGAGCGAACACGAGGTTCTAGGTCGTTCTCTTCCCATCGTGCCTTCTGATCAGCAAGAGAAATTTCGTGCCCAACTTCAAGATGAATTGCACGGCGAAGTCCAAACAGGTTTGGAAGTCCACAGACAGAGGAAAGATGGTTCCTCGATCGCTCTGGGCCTCTGGACAGCCCCCCTGTTTGATGCCAACGGTGCTGTTATTGGCAGCATGGCGATGTTTGTTGACCTTAGTGAGAGAGTGCGAGCAGAACAGGCACTGCGGGAGAGCAAGGAGCAACTACAGGCAATCATCGATAACTCTTCAGCCGTCATTTACCTGATCGACCCTCAAAACAGACACCTGTTGAGCAATCGTGCCTATCAAAATCTCCTTTCCCAGACCAACGAGCAACTCCAAGGCAAAAGTCTATATGAGGTTTGGCCTGATGAACTCGCTGATACGTTTGCGAAGGCTAACCGCAAGGTACTCGAAAGTGGAACGCCTATACAGCTCGAAGAAGTTGTTCCCCAGGACGATGGGTTACACACTTATATCACCGTCAAATTTCCTCTATATGATGCCAATGGTATTTCTTATGCCGTTTGTGGTATTTCCACCGATATCACCCCGTGCAAACAGGTAGAAGAAGCATTGCGGGAAAGTGAAGCGCAGTATCGTCGCTTGATTGAAACAGCAGAAGAGGGAATTTGGATACTGGATGCCGAGTGCAAGACGACCTTTGTTAATGCCAAAATCGCCGAAATGTTGGGCTACACCGTTGAGGAAATGATGGGAATGTCTGTATTCGGGTTCCTGGATGCCCAAGGGCAAGCGATCGCTGCCGAGTACCTAGATCGCTGTCGTCAAGGCATTGCCGAACAGTACGATTTTCAATTCCGCCGCAAGGATGGCTCCAAATTGTGGACGCTCATGTCCAGTAATCCCATCTTTGATAAAGCTGGGCAGTATGTTGGCGCTTTGGGAATGCTCACCGATATCACTGAGCGAAAAGCCACAGAAGCCGCTCTTTTGAGTATTAGTAAAGCGGTTGAAAGCAGCAGTGATGCCATTGGTATTACTGACTGTATAGGTAGGTCAATTTACCACAACCCAGCTTTTATCAAGCTATTTGAATACACGGTAGAGGAGTTGAATGCTGCTGGGGGTCCATCCGCCGTCTTTGCTGATCGAGCCATTGCGATGGAAGTATTCGCTGCCTTAAGGAGAGGTAGTTACTGGAATGGTGAAGTAGAACTCAAGAGCAAAAGCGATCGCCGCATACAGATTAGTTTGCGTGCCGATGCCATTAAAGACCAAACAGGTCAAATTATCGGACTCGTTGGCATTCATACGGACATCACCCAACGCAAGCAAGCGGAGGAAGCCTTACGGCGAAGTGAAGCGCAATTGAGACAAAAAGCCAGTGAGTTAGAACAAGCGCTGCAAGAACTTCAACAAGCTGAAGCCAAACTAATTCAAAGCGAAAAAATGTCCAGTTTGGGGCAATTAGTTGCCGGTGTCGCCCATGAAATTAACAACCCTTTAAGCTTTATCCACGGCAATCTCGACTACCTCCATCTCTATGCCCAAGACTTGATTAAGCTGATTCAACTCTACCAGAAGCACTATCCCAATCCAGCCGAGGAAATTCAAGCGGTTCTTGAGGAAATTGGTGTTGATTTCATTGAGGAAGACCTGCCTAAACTCGTCTCGTCAATGCAAGTGGGAGCCGATCGCATCCTGACGATTGTCCTTAATTTGCGAAACTTCTCCAGAACTGAGCAAGCTGAGAAGAAACGGGTGGATATTCACGAGGGCCTTGATAACACCCTACTGATTCTCGATCACCGCCTAAAAGCTAAAGCGAATCACCCTGCTATCCAGGTCATTAAAGAGTATGGCAATCTCCCCTTAGTACAGTGCTACCCCGGACAACTCAATCAGGTGTTTATGAATATCTTGAATAATGCCATTGATGCTTTGGAAGAGTTGTTAGCGCAGTGGGGCATAGCCCAGGTTGAAAAGTTGAAGGTTGGCAGGTTGAATGTTGAAGGTTCGGAGCGGTCTTTTAACCTTCAACCGGCTAACTTGCAACCTATAACCCCTACTATTCGGATTCACACTGAGGTTATAGACGGCAATCAAGTGCTGATTCGGATTGCTGACAATGGACTCGGTATGACCGAGGAAGTAAAAGGAAGAATTTTCGATCCATTTTTTACGACTAAACCTGTCGGTCATGGAACGGGTTTGGGGTTGTCCATTAGCTACCAAATTGTGGTAGAAAAACACGGGGGTCAATTGCAGTGTATTTCAGCACTAGGTAAGGGAACAGATTTTGGGATTTTTATTCCAATTTGAAAAGTTTTATAACAAAATCAATAAAAAATACAAAAAATATAAAATGATTTAATTAATAGAAGGATTAGAAGCCTATGTAGTGCTTATGAGTGAAGAAATAGAAACACTCCGACTACGACTAAGGCACTTCACATCTGAGGATGCAGATGAGCTGTATAGCATCTACAGCCATCCCGAACTTTTTCAATATATGTCGAATGAAAAACCCCTACTTTTGCAACAAATTAGGGAGTTGATTAATTCCCTCACAGTAAATTGGCAAAAGCATCACTTTGGAGTGTGGGCTGTAGTCTATAAACGAGAGCAAAAAATCATCGGTCATTGTGGGTTTAAGTTCCTGGAAAACACAGGCTAAATTCAAATGGGTTATTTGCTACTACAACCTTACTGGGGTAGGGGTTTAGCGACAGAAGCGGCTGAAGCGGCGCTTAGTTTTGGGTTTGAGGTAGCCCAGCTTGAACGAATTGTGGCGATCGCTAAACCGGAAAACATTGCTTCCCGCCGTGTGATGGAAAAAGTGGGCATGAAATATGAGAAAGATTCCTACTATTACAACAATCATGTTGTTTATTATTCTATTTTGCGGGAAGATTACCAGTCAAACCCAATAGCCTTCCATCGCCAGAAAAGAAAGGGAAAAATTCCCACTTTATTAATAGCTAATTAGAGAGCAATGGAATGTAGAAATGCCATAAATTTGTCGAGGATCGCTCGACCAGAAAAATGGGTAAAAAAGTTGTTAAAACCCTGTCCGAGTCCTGGCATAAGTTAGTAGGTCACTAACTCGGTTGAATTGATTTTAACTTCCTATAACAGAGCAGATTGAATGATGAGCAGCTTAGTAAAAGTAACACCAAAAAGTAATGGTATAGACCAATATCAACAGGCGATTAAGTTCCATCAGCAGCAGTTGCGTATTGCACAAGAGGCTGGTGATCGTCGGGAGGAAGCAGTTGCTCTGAATCATCTAGGCAATGCTTACCATCGGTTAGGGCAATACCAGCAGGCAATTGATTGCTATGGACATTCATTGGAGATTGAGCGGGAACTCGACAACGCTAGCGGAGAATCGAGAGCTTGGGACAATATCGGTAAGACTTACAATTCCTTAGGGCAATGCCAGAAGGCGATTAAGTTTTATCAGCAGTCTTTAGCCATTAAACGGAAACTCAGTGATCGTGCGGGAATAGCCATCTCCCAGAATCTGTTGGGTAGGGTTTGCTGTTCTCTAGGACAATACCAACAGGCAATTAATTACTACACGCAGGCGCTAGCTATTAAACGGGAACTTGGCGATCGCTCCGGGCAGATCACATCCTTGATGGGTTTGGGTGTTGCGTGCCATGCCCTGAAACAATACCAACAGGCGATCGAAGTCTACCAGCAATCCGTTTCGATTGCACGGGAAATTGGCGACGTTAAAGGAGAATATACCTCTCTCGACAATATGGGTAAGGTTTACCATTCTCTAGGGCAATACCAACAAGCAATTGATTGCTATGAACACTTGCTTGTGATGAAACGGGAACTCGGCGATGCTCAAGGGATAGTGGCTTTGCTAAATAATCTGGGTAAGGTTTACTGCTGCCTGGAGCAATGCCGACAGGCAATTGATTACTATAGGCAATCGCTTTTGATTGCACAGGAAATCGGCGACGTTAAACAGGAAGTCAATTCCCTAAGCAATCTGGGAAATGCTTATCATTGTTTAGGACAATTTCAACAGGCGATTGAATACCATCAGCAGTCACGGGTTATTCAAGAGAAACTCGGCGATCTCGCTGGAACAGCCATATCCCTAAATAAGCTGGGCAAGGCTTGTTGTTCCCTGGGACAGTACGAAAAGGCGATCGAATACTATCAGTTATCACTGAAGATTGCACAGGAAATTGAGGATCGATCTGGGGAAGCTCATTCTCTCAGCAGTTTGGCTAATGCCTACTATTGCATGGGGCAATGCCAACAAGCAATAGAGTACCATCAGCAGTCGCTGCTTATTGCACGGGAACTCGGCGAGTGCCTGGTTTTGCAATAGAAGTAGGTGCAAGTATCATGTGTGGAGCAACCAGAGTAAAGCCCTAAAAATCTTTAGTTTGTAGGGCTTGCTTTATTTTGAATTCAGTGGCTGGAGTTTGAGAGTAATTTTATATAAGTTGATAAACAGTTTGACCTGTTTTAGAGGCTAAGCATTTCAGTCATCCTGTTTTACTAAGGTGAAACAGAAATTACAGGCGTCGTCGTCGAGCAAGAAAAATTTCACAAATATTTACCTCTTGAGACAATATTCTTTGCGATAATTATTTCATAGGAGTAATACGTATTAATTCCTAGATAAACTCTGTGTATTTTATTGCTATGTAACAGAGATTTCTATAACTTCTAGTTTTAGTTAAATCTTTGGCGAACATACCAGTGAAACAATCCAGGGAACTCAATCCCTACAACTACAGTTAACCACTACAGATAAAAGGAGATTTATCTGATGTCTGTAGAACCGCATGTACTGCGTCATGAGCTTGGAGATTTCGGTAGCATTGTCTTCTTGAAGTCTATCATCGTTGGGATGGAAGAAGCCATCGGTGAAAAAACGGCGGCGATCGCGATGATTTCTGCCGGTCGCCAGCAAGGAAAAAGTTCAGTTCAAGAGCTAGGTTTAGTTAACAAAGGTACGACCTTATCTCTAGAAGAAATCCAAGAGAAAGCTAATCAGATTCTCGGCAAAGAAGGAACTCGTCTATGCCTTATTGACAAGATCGAAAAAGATGGCGATGTCTACAGAGTTTATGCCAAAGAAACTTTTTGTTCTTCGGGTGAACCCAAAGGTTCACCGCGACAGTGTACCTATACTTTAGGCGCAATTCAGGGCTTTTTAGAAGCCTTCTTGGGTAAGCGATTGAAAGGGCGACAAATCGGTTCTGTCTTGCACGGTAGTACTCATGACATTATGGAGTACTCAATCCTCGCTTAAGTACATGGAAACGCCTCTTTAGAGCAATCGATGTCATAGTGTCTGAAATGAGAAGGCTATAACAATGGCAATCAACACTGAAAAACTGAGGCATATTCTCCAAAATTTTGTCTCGACAACGCCTGATGTCCGGGGGGCAGCGATGGTTACTACAGACGGCTTACCCTTGGCATCAAGTTTACCGGGTGGCATGGATGAAGAACGGGTTTCAGCCATGTCTGCCGCTATGCTGTCCTTGGGAGATCGGATTGGTCGAGAACTCAGTACGGGTGGAATGGATCGTATTTACGTTCAGGGTCATGATGGTTTTAGCATTTTGACTAGTTGCGGCGAAGATGCGGTTTTTCTCGTCCTCGCCAATGAGGCAGCGAAGCAGGGAATTTTGATGTTAGAAATTAAACGTGCGCTTGCCGAGCTGAAGCTAGTTTTGATGTAGTCAATCCCGTTTCACTTTAAGGTTGATCCACTTGGCTAATTTTTGTTGATAGTTGGCTATAGAATTCAGAAGTCAGGAGCCAGGAGTCAGGAGACTTTCTTGCTCCTACGGATGAACTTTATGAGGGTTAGAAGCCCCTGCAATATGAGCAGCTCAGGTCTAGGTGGGGTTTGAATTCCCGTCTAAACATCTTCTGACTCCTATATTCTGACTCCTATATTCTTCTTCAACACAAGTACGGGAGAGCCAATACTATCCGCCAGAGCAGTAATTCTTTGACGCTGCTATTTTTCAACTTCCACAACACCGCGAAACATATTCATCCCACAGGTAAATGGGTATGCTCCTGGTTGTTCAGGCGTAAATTCAATTGGAGTTACCTGATTAAGATCTAAATCTTTAGCAATGTGAAAATCAGGCAATAACACTTTCTCCAAACAACTACTTGGATCGCGACGCAGGAACTTAAGGCGCACGGGTTGCCCTGACTTTACAACTACATGATCAGGCTCATAACCACCATTCACTGTGATAGTTACTTCTTGCATTCCTTGGTGTGTCTCAGCTTGTCGGGATTTAGTTTTACTCAGTAAAAACCACCACAGCTCTAGACCAATTAACGCTAAACCACCTACTGTTACACCGACTTTTAAAGCTAATGGTTGCTCAATGCGGCGAAATTGAACGCTTTGCTCTGAAGAAGAAGCTGGCATTTCTACGGGAATTTGAGCTACTGCTAAACCTGAGGGAATACCAAGCAAAAACCCCAAACTAAGAAAGTTTCCAAACACCTGTTTTTTGCTGAACATAGCTAAACTCCGCCAGTTGAATTATGAAGGGTAAATTATGAATTATGAAATGAGGTCGTTGTATTTTAGTCATTCATAATTTCTAATTCATTGATTTAGAGGGTTTTGGGTTGAAAGTTACGCAACCGTAAGGCGTTAGTGACAACGGAGACAGAACTAAATGCCATTGCTCCTCCGGCAATAATCGGGTTGAGTAACCAACCAAAAATGGGGAATAAAATTCCAGCGGCAATGGGAATTCCAGCGACGTTGTAGATAAAGGCAAAAAAGAGATTTTGCCGAATGTTCTGCATGGTGGCGCGAGACAGTTGAATAGCGGTAACGATGCCTTGCAAGTCCCCGGAAATGAGGGTGATGTCACTCGCTGCGATCGCAACATCTGTCCCTGTCCCGATCGCAATCCCCACATCAGCTTGAGCTAAAGCGGGTGCATCATTAATACCATCCCCCACCATTGCAACTATCTTGCCTTCTGATTGCAGTTCTTTTACCGTTACCGCTTTTTGATCAGGTCGAACTTCGGCAAACACTCGTCTAATTCCCACTTCAGATGCGATCGCTTCTGCGGTTTGACGATTATCTCCAGTTAGCATTACGACTTCTAACCCTAACCTTCGTAATGCTCTCACAGCGTCGGGTGAAGTGGGTTTGAGCGCATCGGCAATCCCCATTACCCCTTCTATTTCACCATCTACAGCAATCCAAATTACCGTTTTACCCGCAGATTCCCATCGTTGTTTATGTTCTTGGAGAGGACGAGTATCAATTCCCAATTCCTGCAACCAACGTTGAGTGCCAATTTGTACTAGGCGATTGGAAACAATACCTTGCACACCACTACCGGCAATGGCTTCAAAGTCTTTCACTTCTCCCAACTGCACCTCTTGAGACTGAGCATATCGCACCACTGCCTCAGCGAGGGGATGTTCGGAATTGCGTTCAACGGTTGCAGCTAAACGCAGCAGTTTTAATTCATTGCCGTGTGCTGTACCCATGACGGTGACATAATCTGTTACCGTCGGTTTCCCTTGCGTCAAGGTACCCGTTTTATCCAGTACGATGGTTTGAATTTTGTGAGCGAGTTCTAGACTTTCTGCACCTTTAATTAAGATGCCGTTTTCTGCACCTTTACCCGTTCCCACCATTACAGAGGTAGGTGTGGCTAAACCCAAAGCACAGGGACAGGCGATAATGAGGACGCCAACGGTAGTAATCAGGGCAAGGGTGAGGTTGCCCATGATGTCGAACCAGATGACGAAGGTTGCGATCGCAATGGCAATCACCGCAGGCACAAACCATCCTGTCACTTGATCTGCCAATCGCTGAATGGGTGCTTTACTTCCCTGTGCTTGCTGCACCAGTTGGACAATCTGAGCTAAAACTGTATCCTTTCCAACTCGCGTTGCCCGGAACTTGAAGCTACCTGTTTTATTAATCGTCGCACCAATCACCTCATCCCCAGGCTGCTTTTTAACGGGTACACTTTCCCCCGTCACCATGGCTTCATCAATGGTGGAAGTGCCTTCAATCACCTCACCATCAACGGGAATCTTTTCACCGGGACGCACTAAAATTACATCATCAATTTGGACTTGTGCAATGGGAATATCCATCTCTTGTCCATCGCGGATGACTCTGGCATCTCTCGCTTGCAAACCGATGAGTTGACGGATGGCGTCAGACGTTTGTCCTCTAGCGCGATTTTCAAACAACCGCCCCAGCAGAATTAAGGTGATAACAACTGCGGCGGTTTCGTAGTACACCTCAGGCATCAATCCCTGATTGATGAAAAAGTCGGG
>JBFLZA010000190.1:0-13329 GCA_040756535.1 Cyanobacteriota bacterium | reverse complement strand
TAGAAACCGATAGGGAACATTTCAATGCCCCATCAAGTGTTGCAGAGGCTGACAGTTTTGTGACACCAGTACCTGACACGGTAGGTGAACTGACTCTGTTTAGCAGTCATTTCCAAGATTACATGGCAATGTACGCTGAAGCTGAGAAAGTCACTGCCTATCTGGATGCCCATCAGAATTGGTTTACCCGCTGCGCCCACCCGATGAAGGTAGAGCCAATTAGCCAAAATGCCTACGCGATCGTAGTTGGGCGCTTTGGGTCATTTGGCTACGAGGTAGAACCAAAAATCGGATTAGAATTACTCCCGCAAGAAAATAAAATCTATCGCATTCGGACAGTTTCCATCCCGGATTATACCCCTCCAGGGTATGAGATCGACTTTCAAGCCTCTCAAACTTTTGTCGAGGTACCGACAAGCGAGTATGTTCAAAAACAGGAGTATGAAGGGAAGCTACTTCCTGAGGCTGTTACCCGTGTAGAGTGGGAACTCGATCTGACGGTTGGTATTCGTTTTCCCCGGTTTATCCACAAGTTGCCTCAGTCTTTAATTCAAAGCACAGGCGATCGCTTAATGCGCCAAATTGTCAGGCAAGTTTCCCGACGCTTGACTCACAAAGTACAAGAAGACTTTCACTCCAGCCTAGGTATATCTCTGCCTAAACACTTCAAAAAGGGTTGAAGGTTAGAGGATTGTTAGCGTAGCGGGGCGTAGCCCAGGTTAGAAGGTTGGAGGGTTAAAACTCATCCACTTGTCAACTAGCTTGCCTTGCCAACTTTCAACCCCTGTAATAACGTTACATTTTGCTGATAATCCGCTGCACAATTTGTACACCTGTTATTGCTTGCCAGCCAAATAATCCCAGAAGAACAACATTAAGCGCAATATGAGTGATGCGTGCCCAGTTTTGCCCTTTTTGCATAAACGGCGATAGGGAAGCAGCGGCGGCGATGAGTCCCGTCATACCTAAGCCAGCGAGTAAGTGAGACCCAACAAACAGCTTGCCATTGTTGATGTAGGTAACCGCCATTCCCCCAATCGAACCAATGACCATCAGGCCTAACAGCACTGAACCAATTTGATAGTGCTTAACGTTATAACGACCCTTGATCAACTCTTTCTTGAGAGCGCCATCAGCATATCTGGTGCGTTGAACTTGAATGCCCAGATACATGGCATAGAGAGTTAGTGCTAGTAGTACCCACATTAAGGTTGGGTGAAGGAATTGGGACCAAACTTTAACTGATTCCGGGATTGCGAAGTCCATAGTGTTCTCAGGAGTGACTTAAGAATCTTGATAAAACTTAACTTAGCATAGCTGGAATTTTCTCTAAAGTCTGATTAGCTCTCAACTGCATCCTTCCCAAGAGCTACTTTTCAAAGAGCTAATTTAGCGATAAGTTGACAATGCGCTCTTGCGGGGGCTTAGGCTGTCAACTTCTCCCCTTAGTGAGATTTTTTCCGGTCAAAAAGCGTCTCAAGTAAGGTGTAACCGACAAAAACATGCGTTTGCTTCGTTACTCAAGTCACCTAGTTGTAAACCTACATGGAGGACTGGCATTTCTCTCCCGCTAAGCCTGCGACTGTAACGGGAGTCCCTGTCAGAAAAAAGATGACCTCAAACAAACACGTTTTACTCCTAAAAGCATCTCAACGTGGTGACTTGGCTCAAATCAAACTAATCCTCCATCAGGGGGTTAAGGTCGATGAGTGCGATTGGGATGGCACCACTGCTCTTATGTTTGCCGCCCACTCCGGCTACACAGAGATTGTCCGCCTGTTAATCAGCGCAGGTGCCAATCTCAACCAGCGGAGAAAACGCTATGGATTGACGGCTTTAATGTTAGCTGCTGCTGCAAATCAAGTTGACACTGTGCAAACTTTGGTGGCTGCTGGTGCTGATGTTAACGCCAAAAACGATGATGGTAGTACAGCGCTGATGGTAGCGGCACACAAAGGCTATCTCCGAGTCATCCAAATCTTGCTGGGTGCTGGAGCAGATGTCAATGTCCAAGATAAAGATGAAGATACGGCCTTGAACTTAGCCGCTCAAAAAGGCCACGCTGAAGTAGTGAAAGCCTTGCTAGAGGCGGGGGCAGAGGCCGCGCTGAGTGAGGTAGCCTTACATGCCGCTGCTAGTGAAGGTCACACTCAAACCGTACAGGTTTTGTTAGAGCATGGAGTCAGAGTAGACGCCGTCAATTCCGACGGCAGAACCCCTCTAATGCAAGCAGCTGAGCTAGGATATTTGTCGGTTGTCCAACTGTTGCTGGGGGCGGCGGCTGATGCTAACGCCCAAGACCAAGAGGGTGAAACGGCCCTCACTTTAGCTGCTGACCAAGGACACGAGAATGTTGTACAAACTTTAGTGAAGGCTGGAGCTGATGTAAATGTCCAAAACCTTGAGGGAGAGACAGCGTTGATGGCGGCAGCAGCGGGAGGCCATGCTGATGTTGTCACAGCTTTATTGAATGCTAAAGCGGACATCAATGCTCGCAACCAAGATCAGGAGACAGCTTTACATCTTGCCACTGTAGAAGGTCATGACTCAGTGGTAGACGATCTTCTCCACCGGGGAGTGAATGTTGATACGATAAATCATCTGGGTGATACAGCTTTAATGCTGGCAGCTTTACAGGGTCACAGGAAGATTGTCTCTGCTTTACTCCAAAAAGGAGCTGACGTTAATGCCAAAAATCAGGGTGAAACATCTCTAACCTTGGCGGCATCTCAAGGTCATGCCGAAACGGTTAAGGTTTTGCTAGATGCTGGTGCAGATGCCAATACAACTACTGCTGACGGGAAAACACTTTTGATGAAGGCAGCTGATCGCGGCGATACTACTATTATGAAATACTTATTGGACGCTGGTGTACAAGTAAATTGTCTTGATGCAGCCGGTGCCACTGCTTTGATGTGGTCAGCTCATCGGGGTTATACCGAGGCGGTGCAAGTTTTGCTGAATGGCGGTGCAGATGTTAATGTGAAAAACCGGGGTGGCTATACGGCTTTGATGATTGCAGAATTTAACGGTTATCCTGAAGTCGTGCAACTTCTCAAGGCAGCTGGGGCACAAGAGTAATTAAAGTGGCTGATTATTTCTATGAGCCAGCCCAAGACTCCAGGTCCGGAAGAACCTGACGATAAAATAGATGGGCATCATTCTCTGCCTAATTCATCATTTGACTCAGATACACCTTGTCCTGAGCCAGACGATTCTAATGTTCCGCTACAACCGCAAAAGCCCAAAGTTCCTACTTTGAAGGAACTTTGGTCAAATCATCATCAGTGGTCAACATATGAGCCTAATGAGCCAATTCCATTTGATATTGATGACCTACTGGTGGTAAATAGTCGGCGTAAAAATGGGTTAATACTCTTTAAACGCTATCACGCGGAATTTGCTGGGCCAGGGGCAGTGATAGGTGGAATTGTTGATCGTGATTGTAAACTAGCCTTGCCATTGGGCAATTTTTCCTTACTCCGTCCTGAATCTTTTGAAGAGCGACAGCGAGCTTATGCGCTTCGCCGACAGTGGATTCGACTAACGGCACAAATTACTACGAACAACCCAGCGCCTTTGCAACGCGCTCAAGTCATTCTCAATCAGTTTGAGTATTATTTTGACCCTAAAATCATAGCCCAAATACCAGATGAAGCACTGGCGCTATTGATTGGTGTGTTGCCACAAACGATTAGGAAGGCGCGTTCTGCGGAAACAGACTGAGTAAGAAGATCGAGTCTGTAACCAGTACTGGAATAATAGAGCAATCACTTCTCATCACGACTGAGGTACCTATGACACTGATAGAAATTCTTCTTTTGCTTTTGATAGCAGCTATCTGTGGCAGTCTGGGACAAGTATTAGTGGGTTACTCAACCGGTGGCTTTTTTGCCTCGATTATTGTTGGGATTATCGGTGCATACATTGGGATTTGGGTGGCTCGTGAATTCAATTTACCTGTAATCTTTGCCCTCACCCTTGGAGGTCGCTCTTTCCCAATTGTTTGGTCAGTTATCGGTTCTGCAATTTTTGCTGCCCTCTTGGGTCTGATCAACCGACTGACCCGACGGTGAAGTTTTGGGGAAGGGCTGAAAGTTTTCTTCATTCATTCAAAAATTAGGAATCCACAATGGCTAAAAATAGAAAAAAAGACATTAATATTAACAATTAAATCATTTATTTCTTCTTTTCAAGAAAGTTGAAAAATTAGCTGTTGTGTAAATCTACGGAAAATCTAAAATTCGCAGCCTCCCTACTTCCCCTACTTATCACCACCCAAATTAGGCTTACTGAGCCAATGCTCTAGATCTGGATACCCCTTCTTTCCACTGCACTTGGAGGCGATAGGATGTTGGAGAAGATAGGAGAAATGAATAATATAGAGCCTTGATACAACATAAAAATTGGCGAGAACAAATTGAGCCGGTTGTAGTAACAGCCAAGCAGATGCGCGAGATTGAAGAGCGTATCTTTGCGGCGGGGATGCCTGTTGCAGCATTGATGGAAAAAGTTGCAGGGTTGATAACCCGTCGCATTCAGGAGCTTTATCCCCGTTCTGAGCAAGGTCAGGTTGGTGTGTTAGTGGGGCCGGGGCATAATGGCGGCGATGCTTTAGTAGTAGCGCGGGAGCTGCACCTACAGGGTTACAATGTGCTGATTTACCGCCCGATTCCGAAGCTCAAGGAATTGACCTCTCAACATGCTCAGTATGCAGCAAGTTTGGGGATTCCGTTTTACGAGCAGATTCAGCCCCTGCATCAGTGTGATCTCATTATCGATGGTTTGTTTGGATTTGGGCAAACGCGATCGCTCACAGGGGAGATTGCTGAGGCGATTAACCAGTTAAATGAGTGGTCGCAACCTGTTGTAAGCATTGACATCCCTTCTGGCATTCACACGGATACCGGAGAAGTTTTGGGAACAGCAGTTCGGGCTACCCGTACCTTTTGCTTAGGGTTGTGGAAGCTTGCCTTTTTACAAGACCAAGCGTTGGAGTATATCGGTGAGGCAGAGTTAATTGATTTTGGCATTCCTCCGATGGATGTCTGGGCAATACTAGGCCAGCCAGCAGGAATGCTGCGGATGACAAAAGCGACAGCCAAAGAATATCTGCCTTTACGGCGTCCGCCTGTGACGCATAAATACAAAGAGGGACACTTACTATTAATTTGTGGCTCTCGGAAGTATTCTGGAGGGGCGATTTTAACAGGATTGGGAGTGCGTGCGAGTGGGGTAGGGATGCTCTCCATTGCTGTGCCAGAAACGCTCAAGCCACTACTGGTGAGTCATTTGCCAGAAGCGCTGATTATCGGTTGCCCAGAAACAAAAGAAGGAGCGATCGCGCAGTTGCCAGAAATGGTGGACTTAGAGGATTATGATGCGATCGCCTGTGGCCCTGGTTTGACGCGGGACGCCAAGTCAGTAGTACAACAGGTATTAAAGATTGAATGCCCTGTAATTTTAGATGCTGATGGCTTAAATATCCTTGCCGAACTCAGAACCATCCCCACCTTATTAAATCGTAAAGCTTCCACCGTTTTAACACCCCATGTGGGTGAGTTCAAACGTTTATTTCCCGACTCAGCAGGTTTATTACCCGACAGAGTGAGTGCGGTACGGAAAGCATCACAATTGAGTCAGGCAGTCGTTTTGTTAAAAGGAGCGAGGACTGCCATTGCTCATTCTGGAGGTTCAGTGTGGTTAATTCCAGAAAGCACACCTGCTCTCGCTCGTGGTGGTAGTGGGGATGTGCTGACTGGACTGATAGGCGGTTTAGTGGCGCAGCCCTCCTTAAGTGAGCAGCCTTTAGAAGCAATTGTGGCAACGGCAGCTTGGTGGCACGCTCAAGCAGGGATTTTGGCAGCAAAGGAGCGAACGGAGTTAGGCGTGGATGCGTTTACCTTGACGCAGTATTTGATTCCGGTGGTGTGTTGAGGTCTACGAACTACGAATTATTGGGTCAATGTTCAAAATCCAGTAGGTGATTCAGCGCGATTCATATTGGGGTGAGCAATGCCCACCCGAATAGAAGCAATTTTTAAATGCTGCCGAAATTAACTACTGACCCAAATAGCGTCCTGCCATTCGCATCGCGTCAGCCATATCAACATCGCCATCGCCATCAGCATCTAAGAAAGAATTCAGAACGGGATTTGACCCTTGTGGCTGTGATGTGTTGTTACCCGTTTGCAGGAACTTCAAGACCAAAGGAACGAGCATGGGCAACATTGCTTGAATCGTAGCAGAACTCAGACCCGTGCGACGTTCAACTTCCGCCACAATTTGCTGGATTTGAGGTGTATTGAAAAGCAACTGCACAGCCTGAGTGCTGGGATGAGTGCCACCAAATTGATTGACAAATTGCTGAGTTTGCTGCTCTCCCTCATTGGCTCGCTTTTGCTGCAAAGCAGAGCGAGCATGGCTTCCCACAACGGATAAAACGGATTGAATGGTTGAGGGGTCGGTATGGGAATTATTACTTAACTGCTGAACGGTACTGAGAATCTCACCGAGCTGACTTGGACTGGCTTGCCGTTGGGGATTGTCGATCGCATTAATGACTTGATCAAACAGACTCATAATTTTTTACTCGTTTTTCGCTAAATACAACCTATCGCTAATCCTACTAGTGGCGTGGTGCGATTCAAGGTTATCGATGTAGGCTAGTGTTTAACCTGACTCATAACCCGTATCTTGCATCGTACTGAAATCGAATATCTCATCCTAAAGATAGCTCTCGCCTCTAGCCAAAAGCAGAGAATGGTACGACCGATACTTTAACCGTTAAAAGTTAAGAAGTGAGAAGTTAACAAACTTTCTTATCCTAAGTAGTTTCAACTATTCCCCTAGCGGCTGCCTTCCATGCCCCTCCCACGCCTACTCACGCTGATTATTGGCCTCAGCTTAATTCTGGGGCTAATGCTGTGGCTGATTAATTCTCTAAGTCAGCTCTACTGGCAAACGTCCTTAATGTCGCCTCTGCTGGCCAATTTGCTTTTGTTGCTGCTGATTATCCTACTGGGGCTGTTAATTGGCGTATTTATCTACTACGTCTGGATATTTGGACGCCCTCAGCAGCGACGAAGTCGGCGTCGGCGTACTCCAAAAGTTCCGATAGAAAAGACCCAAGCCGCTCAAGAAAATTTGAAAGGTCTACGGAAGCAAGTTACGCAGATTCAGGACGAAGTGACGCGACAAGCATTAATTTCGCGATCGCGGGAAATTGAAACCATTTTATCCCGTGGGGAAATACAAGTAGTGGTATTTGGTACCGGTTCAGCAGGGAAAACCTCACTGGTAAATGCGCTGATTGGGCGAATTGTTGGTCAAGTGGGTGCTCCCATGGGAACCACGGTGACAGGAGAAACTTATAACTTAAAGTTGAAAGGATTAGAGCGTCAGATTCTCATTACCGATACGCCTGGAATATTAGAAGCAGGTGTTGTAGGTACTGAGCGAGAGCAAATGGCCCGACAACTAGCAACAGAAGCTGATTTATTGTTATTTGTTGTAGATAATGACCTCCGGCAATCGGAATATGAACCTTTACAGCGGTTAGCGGAAATTGGCAAGCGCAGTCTCCTAGTACTCAATAAAACTGACCTCTATACCAACGAGGATAAAGAAACTATTGCGGCTCGGTTGCGGCAACGAGTGCGAGGATTTATTGCCACACAAGATGTTGTTGCGATCGCGGCTAACCCCCAACCCGTTCGTGTCGAAACTGGTGATACAGTTCAACCCGACCCCGATGTCATGCCCTTAATCCGACGCCTTGCTGATGTTCTGCGCTCAGAAGGAGAAGACTTAGTCGCTGACAACATCCTACTCCAATCCCAGCGCTTAGGAGAAGAAGCCCGACGCCTGATCGACAACCAACGCAAACAGCAAGCGGAAAAGGTAGTGGAACGCTTCCAGTGGATTGGCGGGGGAGTCATTGCCGTCACTCCTCTGCCAGTCGTAGATTTACTAGCTACCGCTGCGGTAAATGCCCAAATGGTCATCGAAATTGGCAGAATATACGGCTGTGAACTGAATCTGGAGCGAGGCAGGGAACTCGCACTGTCTTTAGGGAAAACGTTAGCGAGTTTGGGAATTGTCAAAGGAGCGATGCAACTTTTGACCACTGCCCTCCAACTGAACCTAGCTACCTTAGTGGTAGGGAGAGCCGTTCAGGGGGTTACAGCCGCCTATCTCACCCGCATCGCTGGCAAGAGCTTTATTGAATACTTCCGCAACGACCAAGACTGGGGTGATGGGGGCATTACCGAAGTGGTGCAGCGACAATTTCAGCTCAACCGCAAAGATGAGTTTATTAAAGCATTTGTTCAAGATGCGATCGCACGAGTTATCCGACCTTTAGAAACCCAACCGACTGAACAAGAGCCATTAGATGCAACCGATGACGATCACGCTTAACTCAATTGCTGCGATGTTTTATTGTAAAACACTTGCTTGTAATCGATAAATCCTATCCAATCCATCTGTGTTTATCTGCGTGCATCTGTGGTTCAAAATCAATATTTATAGGATTCTAGTCTGTCTCACATCTGAAGACAGAACCTAACTTGGCTAGGGAATTCCGCTCCAATTCATAATTCATAATTCATAATTCATAATTCATAATTCATAATTCATAATTCATAATTCATAATTCAGCAGCGATTTTTAGCATCCAAGAATTTTAGCTGCCGATAGAGCATCGAAACTAGCGGCAAATCAGCACCTGCTGCTGTAGCAACCCGTAAGGCATTACCAAAAATTGCCTCTACTTCCAAAGGACGCCCTTCATCGTAGTCAATCTTCATGCTGGTGCGATAGGGCGTCATTTTCTCAGTGTAGTCGAGCATCTGCTGAATAAAGCGATCGCTAATCATCCGATCAGCCGTAGCCGCACCTGCCACAACTTCAGCCATTAGCTGTTCAACTAACGAGCGGGTATATTGAGCTGCCATCAATTCATTGGTTGTGGCATTGAGAACCACAGAAAGCCCGTTGTAGGGAATATTCCACACCAATTTCTGCCAACGGGCAAGCAGCAAGTCTTCAGCCAATTTGATGGGAATACCAGCTTGTTCAAACTCCTTGGCAATCTGGCGCATCCGCTCAGTAATGCCACCCATTTGATAATTCGGAGTGTATTCACCAAGCGCAATTTCTCCATAGTCGAGATGGCAGATATGTCCGGGGCCTAATTTATTAGAACAAAGAAAGCACAAACCCCCCATTACTCGTTTTGAACCAACAATCCGGGCAACCTCTTCTTCTATACCCAACCCATTTTGTAGCACTAACACCACGCTATTCTCTTTAACCACTGGTGGCAGCATCTGGGGCAGCAGGTGGTTGTGTGTTGTCTTGAGTGCCACGATTACCACATCGCAGGGGGGCATGGTAATAACATCCCCATAAGCATTTACTTGGGGCAGAGTAAAGTCTCCGTTTGGCGACTCAACCACCAAACCCTGCTCTCTAACCTGTTCATAATCGTGATGTAGCAGGAAGTGGACATCTAAGCCTACCCGTTGCAAGCACGCGCCGTAGTACCCTCCTAGTGCACCTGTGCCTAAGATGGCGTAACTGCGATTGAACATTAATATCTACCCCCAATTGTGAGGTTTAGAGATCTGTAGGGGGTATTGGGGAGTTGCCTGTAAATAAGTGGGCATGTAGACAACTTCTACTTCTTGAGGTAGATGACTAATGGGAGCTGGTATCATCTCTCCTCGGAAATCTAGAAGTTGAACAATGATCAGATAGGCGATCGCTAGCAATAAAGAAATCACACCTGTAACAATAGCTACAATTTTTGAGCGCTCCATTTGTTCCCTCTAACTTCCTGTTTTATGGTATGCCTGTATCAACCAATTTGCCATAGCCCTGGAGCCACTAAACCATGACTCAGGACTTTTCCGGTCAAAATCTGCGAGGTCGCTCCTTCAGGGGGAGAAAAGACCTCGTCGGTGCTAATTTTAGCTACGCGGACATCCGAGGAGCAGATTTTACCAACGCCCTCCTAATCGAGGCAAACTTCAGTCAGGCACAAGCGGGAAGGGAACGCTTTTGGGCAGTCGTTTTATTAGTCATTTCTCTATTGTTATCAGCCCTCTCAGGATTGGTTTCAGCTTTTGTGGGTATCAGCACAGGAAATGTGCTAGTTAGCCAAAACCCCCTTGAAATCCTGGCGGGTGTAGTCATTTTAATGGCATTAGCGGGTTTTGTTATTCTCACAATTCGCAGAGGTTTACTCATCGCTTTGGGTGTGCTTGCCGTGGTGGGAATTACAGGGGCAGCTTTAGCAACTCGTGTGGCTGGGTTTGGGGCTGTGGCGGTAGCCATGACAGCGGCAACAGGGGCTGTAGCAATTGCTTTAGTGGCAGCAGCGGCAACGGCAGGGACTGGGGCTGGCTCAATGGCAGTTGTAGGGGCAGCAGCGGCAACGGCAGCAGGGATAACCGTAGCCATGTCCGGAACAACAGCAATAGCAGGGACTGTGGCGGCAGCGGTAGCTGTGGCTATAGCGATGGCCGCTACTGGATTAGCCGCCTCTATGAGCTGGAGAGCTTTAGCTGGAGACAAAAATTATACGTTGATTCGCCATCTTGCGATCGCCTTAACCGCTATTGGTGGTACTTGTTTTCGAGGAGCCGATTTAACCCATGCCGATTTCACCCAGGCAACCCTAGAAAGTACGACATTTAGAAACACGAATCTGACTCGCACCTGCTGGTTTCAAGCGAAAAAGTTGGATATGGCCCGTGTAGAAAAAACGTATCTGGAAAATACTCAAGTGAGGCAGTTGGTTGTTACAGGAGAAGGACTCAAGCAAAACTTTGACCATTTATATCTGCGGGGAGTCAATTTACGCGGAGCCAACTTGATGGATGCTAGCTTTGTTGGGGCCGATCTGAGTGAATCTAATTTACAGTCAGCCAATTTATCCAGAGCTAATTTAACTCAGACGCAACTGGATAGAGCAGATTTAACTGGCGCTTGTCTGGCAGGAACTCGGATTGAGGATTGGGGTATTACGGGTGAGACAAAGTTTGATAAAGTACAGTATGAGTACGTTTTCAGGCGACTGGGAAACAAAAGGCGCTCTAAGCCAAAACCTCCGCCGCTAGGCTGATTTGAAAGAATCAAAAAATCTTAAAACACCAGTTCAGTCATCGTTCTCATACCGCTAAAAATCGCCCTAGGGAATCGGGAATACGTCATTCTTCTGCATTTACCCTTTCTCAATTCCATACAGAAAAAGAGTTTTATAATAGCTGAGATGGTATTTTATTGAATCTCAATCTGTCCTAAGATTGATGCGATACCCATTGGCTCCCTAGAAATAATCAATAATCTAGTTCAATCGAGGAAGTGCGGATTCCCGCTTGCCTATAGCATCAATCAAGAAAAAAAATGATGAATTTTTTGGAGTTGACCCCCTCTAGGGGATGGGTGTTTCCAAATACGGCTTGCGCCCCCCTTGGTCAGATTGAGATGGGTATGCATCACGAAGAGGTTCTATGCAAAAGTCACGTCTGATTTTCTCCCGCTATAGTCCAATAAGACGTAGGAGAAGGAGAAAACAACTAGCACTTGCTTCTGGTGCCGGAGTGTGTGCGCTCCTGATAGGAGCAACTATGTTTGTAACAAAACATAGCAATCAGATTCACCAATGGACTCTTGGGCTACCGTTCCAAGAACAAGGTCCCTTACTGGAAGGAAAAAAGGTTAAAACACCAGTCCTTCAACTTGTGTCGTTATCTCCCTCCAAGCGTGCGGCCCAATTGGAAGCGATCGCTCTTGGGCCAAAATCCCTGGATTGGGCCCGTGCTCGTTATCTCTTGGCAGCCGATTTAATTGAACGTAAACAGGGTCAAAAAGCTCTCCGTTGGTTGGAAAAATTAGAGTGGGACTATCCTGTCTTGGCGGCACATATTGCGTTGAAACGAGCGCAAGCTTATGAACTACTAGGAGACAAAGCCAAGGCTCGGTTGGCGTGGGAAGACTTGCTCAAACGCTACCCGGATGACCCAGTCGCAGCCGAAGCGCTGTATGCACTCTCCTCCAATGATGCTCAATATTGGGAACGAGGAAAGGAAAAATATCCTTCGTATCGAAACCGCGTGTTAGAAATTACGAGACACCTGTATTCTTTTTCGCCAGACGATCCGCAATATTGGCAACAGGCCGTTGAGAAATTTCCGTCTCATCCGCGCATTCTGGAAATTGCACGGCAGCGACTCAAGCAAAAGCCCAATCAGCCCCAGTTGATGTTATTGCTAGCCAGGTATGCGTTTGACTCACCGGATGTTACCTCAGTACTAGACAAGTTAGTGGGCAATTATGGTCTGTCTGAGAGAAAGAAATACCGTGACCTCATTCAACCACAAGATTGGGAAGCGATCGCACTCGGCTACTGGAACGACCGGAAATACGGTCAAGCCAGTTTGGCGTATAGCAAAGCAGAACATACACCCCGCAACATCTATCTCGCGGCGCTTGCCCTTGAGTATGCCGAGAAGCCTCAACAAGCTAAACGTACTTATCAAAAGCTAGTACGTGACTTCCCCAAGGCTGAAGAAACGGCTGGTGCCCTCATCCAAGTTGCCAAAATTGAAGATACCGAACAGGCAATCCCTTATCTCGATCAAGTCATTCATAAATTCCCAGAGCGGGCGGGTGATGCACTGCTAGTACGAGCCGAAATCCTTGATGGTATCGGCAGTTCCCAAGCCGCTGATCAAGCTCGTCAATTATTACTGACCAAGTATGGCCATTCCGAGGCAGCGGCTAACTATCGGTGGCGAATGGCTCAAAGCGAGGTTAGATCTGGAGATTTACAAGCAGCCTTGAAGTGGGCACAGCCAATTATGGAATCCAGCCCTAACAGTGAGCCAGCTCGTGAGGCCGGCTTTTGGGTGGGGAAATGGGCCAGCAAACTTGGACTTGAGCAAGAAGCGAAAGCGGCTTTTGAGCAAGTGATTGCTCAATATCCCCAGTCTTACTATGCTTGGCGGTCGGCTGTGCATTTAGGTTGGAATGTTGGGGATTTTACCACCGTGCGTCAAATAGAGCCCCAAGTTGTGCTGCCTGCCCTACGACCTACACTACCCACCGGCTCTCCAGCTTTAAAAGAACTCTATCAGCTCGGTCAAGACCGAGATGCTTGGATACTGTGGCAAGCAGAATTTCAAAATCGATTGCACCCAACCGTCGCTGAACAGTTCACCGATGGCATCATGCGGCTGGGAATGGGTGATTACCTAGAAGGAATTGCCAAAATAGCTAAACTCGAAGATCGAGAGACTCCTGAAGAGCAAGCCGAGTTCC
>JBFLZA010000189.1:0-13331 GCA_040756535.1 Cyanobacteriota bacterium | reverse complement strand
TTTATGATGCACCTGTAACCTCTCCTGGTACGGGTCGAACAGGTGTGCTTTAGGGGTCTGTTGAATAGTCCTTAGTCATTAGTCTTTGGTCATTAGTGACTTCACTTAATACATAAAAACCTGCTTTTTGGGCATAACAATAAGCAGGTTTAATCAATAAAATAGTTATTTAGCTTAACTCGCGAGAAGATTCGTCCAATCCCCCGATGTCGATATCGGGGGATGAGCTTCATTTAGGAAGAGAACTCCCTAAGCCAAATGCCTCTGAACCAGTTGAACCAGTTCTGATGTCCAGTGGTCGGCAACTTGGGCCGACTCGGCTTCTACCATGACGCGGATAACCGGTTCAGTACCGGAAGCGCGAACGAGAATGCGTCCTCGATCGCCCATTGCTGCCTCGGCTTGTGCGATCGCTTGAGTGAGAACGTCACACTCCTGCCAATTGAGTCTGCGATCGCGATCTTCCACGCGAACATTCCGCAGTAATTGTGGGTAGGTCTGGAAGCTGCGATTAATAAGTTCAGATAAAGAAACCCCTGATTGACGCACTAAAGACGCCAAATGTAAGGCCGTGAGCATTCCATCACCAGTAATACTGTAGTGGTGGCAGAGGATATGTCCCGACTGTTCGCCACCCAGCAAGGCTCCAGTGCGCTGCATTTCTGCCTGAACGTACTGATCGCCTACTGCAGTTCGCACTAGGGAACCGCCTAACTGCTTCCAAGCTCTTTCAAAGCCTAGATTTGCCATGACTGTCGCCACAATCAAATCGCCAGGAAGCTGTTGCGCCTGTCGTAACGCTTGACCCCCCAAATAAACAATGTAATCCCCAACAACGACTCGACCTTGGGAATCTACCGCCATCACTCGGTCGGCATCGCCATCAAAGGCAAAACCCATATCAGCTGAGTACTGTAGCACCGCTTCTTGGAGCGAATTAAGGTGAGTTGAGCCACAATTGACATTAATGCGATCGCCCTCGGGTTGGTCATGCAAGCAGATAACTTCTGCTCCTAACTCAGCAAAGACTTGCCCAGCGATCGACACCGAGGCCCCCCATGCCAAGTCCAATACAATCCGCATTCCGCTTAAATCTGCCACACCTCGTAGCGGACGACGCAGTAATTCGACGTAGTTGGCAATCAATTCAGGGCGATCGTAGTGCTGTCCTTGCACCTGTGCAGGAGTGACTTCTCCAGAAAAACCCCTCAAGCCTGCTTCAATCTGCTTTTGCAATGCCGTTGAGAGCTTAGTCCCTTCTGAACTAAAAAATTTAATGCCATTATCTTCTGGGGGATTATGACTCGCGGAAATCATTACCCCTCCCATTGCTCCCGTAGCACTGGCAAGACGGGCAACACCAGGAGTCGGGCATAATCCTAAATTCCATACCTCTACCCCGGCCCAGATCAGACCCGAAGTCAGAGCCATTGCTAGCATATCACTAGAATTTCGGGAATCCTGCCCCACAATCACATGGCCACAGGTTGGTGCCTCCTTTCGCAACACTTGACCTGCCCAGAACCCAACTTGCAAGGCTAAATCAGCATCTAATAAATCCCCTACTCTTCCCCGAATGCCATCGGTTCCGAATAAAGGTGTCGCCGGCAAAGACAAGGGGCCACTGACAAGATTGACAGTAGCCTGATGGCGTCGAGGCAACAAGTCCAAATGATTGAAGCCCTGAGTTCGGACTGGGGATGTAACCATAATCAATTTTCCTCACACAACACACTCAATGTGGAGGATAGCACTTTCTTCTATAGAGTTCTCCTATAAGTACTATCGATCCCTCTTCAGAAAGAGATGATGGAGACAAGGAAAGATAGAAAAATGGGGTGGTGCAAGGTGTGAAAGTGAGAACTAAATTTCTCTCCCTAACAGCAAATCCGGCTACAAAACCTCTTTTATGAAAGGCTCCTGGCAGGGAGACACCCAGATAGAGACGAACAGTAACACAAAAGAGCGCCGCACAAGCCAAGTTGGCATACCCTACTGTAGGGTAACAAAAATAACCCATCAGTTCTGATGAGGAAAGGAAGAGAGTGAAAAGTAAGATGACAACGGCTTGCTTGTGAATTCATGAAAACTTTCGTCGTGCTGTGCTAGGGAGCCGTTTCTTATACTTATGGCTATTAATTTCCTCACTTTGATGATTGGCATTGCCAAAGAACTCTTATTATTGATTGACTTCTTTAGGGGCGTGAAGCGGTATAGTAGAAGCTTATAGTAGACAGAAATTTATAAAAACCGTGCTTTTTTAAAGTCAATTGAAAAGCCCCCAACAGCTTAATGCTCCTTAAAGGTTCTCCAGCTTGTCAATGTCAGATCCACTAAGGAGTTGATAGACTGAGACTCCTCCCCAGTAAAAACCACTGATAATCTGAATGACTACTAAGATAGGGACAGCAAAGATAGCTACACCCAAACCACAAAGTACAATCGCTGATTTCTCCGATAAAATTCCTGAGTAGGATTGATCGTTAAATTTTCTTTTCTGTGTTGTAGAGGCTTCCTGTAGTGCAATCATGTTTGTTTCCACTCTCATTTAGTTTTCTTTGATTTAATTAACCCTAATTATGCCTAAAGATAGAAGCGATTTCATCAAGCAATAGTTTAAATATACTGACCCTGTGTGAAGTTTTCGTGAACTTTTCTCCCACCCAGGAACTCTTGATGAATTGACCAAGAAAGCTGGGGGAGATTGTCCCAGCCACTAAGTTCAGGAGCAGCCCTCAGCCGTGGAACGGAGTGTCGAACTTGCGGTATCAAGCCCCGCTCCAATCAAAGATTTCGAGCGCTCGGTTCCAGGTGGGGTATCAAGCCCCATCTGAAAACCTCTCCCCCTGCTCTCCGCGTGACGACCTCAACAGAGACAAGGAGAACAAGGGGGACGAGGAAGACAATAAGATTTCAGCTAGACAGTTATTTCTATCATGCTGGACTAGCTACGAGACCCTTTAAACCCCAACTTCTGACAATAACGATTGCATCGTTTCCCAAGTCAGCCCTTGCTGGATATAACGGGGTGCATCAGGGGTGTAAGGACTGGCAACTCGATCAATCGCGACAATCTTTGCCCCTGGAGGTAGCACAGGGACATCTGGGTCAAACGAGGTCGGACGCATCAAAGAACTGGAGAAGCCTTTGAAAATGGAAATTTGGTCTTCTTCTCCATCAATTTGGGCTGTAACAATCAAGACTTCCTGCGGACGCTTAATCGTGTATTGCTCTAAACGCCGCCCCATTGAATCTGTCATCGTGAATCGCTGCTCAACTCACCAAAAATTATGAATTGTAAATTATGAATTATGAAAATCATAATTGATGCCTAGCTAGGGTGCCTGACAACAAAGAGGTTTAGTTGCACTTGGTTGGTGAGAATTTATACCAAATCCGCATTTATCGCCCCCCTTTCCCCATGAGCGTGTTTTTTCTCTCCTTTTCCCCTGCCTGTCCAGGAATAAAGGGGTTTTCTTCCCAGATTTAGGATTAAATCTCCTTCCAACCCCCCGAATGCTGAGCCTTGTCATCATTCAGCATTCATAATTTAAAAACTATCTAGTTATTGTTCCATCGCTGAACGCCCTTGCTTGCCCAGACGAATCAGGACGAAATAGCTGAAGTATAAGATAAAGAAGAATAGGCACGTCATCCCCATAAAACCCAAAAGTTCTGGTTTAGAACCAGGATGGAAATACTCTTTGAACAACTGAGGTGGCTCTAGCCACACTTGACAGAAGGGAGTCTTAACCACTCCGGCTACAAACGCACACTGTAGAAACGGAATACTCAATAAAGCGCCCAGTGTACTGTAAATAGTAATGGCCCAACGCCACGAAGTCAGTGCTAGCTTTAGGGGACGCTGCGGTTGATCGGCAATATCCTCATTCACATCAACCCAAAACCACAGAGATATGGGAATCAGGATACGAGCAAACCAACCCGAAATAAAGGCAATTGGCCAACCAGCGATCATGATATAGATCGTAATCGCCAGTAGGCTGGAAACACGCCAGTAGATAATCATTAGGCGCACTATCGAATCCACTTTCTGGACAAAAGCCCAAATCAGCAGAATCAAGGGAATGATAACCGCAAACAAAACTGCTAATCGGTAGTCTGTCCAAACTAAGGATCGAAGGAATTCACCTTGCATTGCTTATTGCCGAAATGATCTTTATCTATGTTATTGCAGTTGGGGCAGCACCTGTGCGATCGCGCTTGTGATTCAGTCTAATGAACGAAGAAGCCTCAACCTAAGATCAGGTTGGTGGATGGTGCTTCACCTAATGCCTGTCGCACGCTCAGTGCCCCCTATGACTAAACAAGCAGCTGGAAGTTCCTTTTCAAGGTTTCCAACTGCTCTCGCCAATTAACTGACATCTAAACCAAAAGAAGCCGACGTTCGGGAGTAATCTTTAGTCGTCGTACATCCGGCACTCATCGGCATCGGGGTTAGCGTCGCAATATTGTTCCAGAGAATTCTTTGGCTTGACTTTTTGACGTTGATGTGCAGCCTCGGCTTGTAGTTCTTCTACAGCATCCCAAGCTGCCGCACAATCGCCAGACTGTACGCCTTGGAGATCACATACAGTTCGAGCCGTTTCGCGCTCTTGTTCGATTTTTTCTTGAATATCGCTCATTGCCATCCTTTTCCTTATTACTGTACTACGGTACAGAACACTTCTTGGTAAGTTTTGACTGTTTTGGATTAGGTAATGATGAGTAGTTACTCAGCTCGTTGAGTGCTACTTAGCTTCTTGACAATACCAATCCTCTTACGAGGAGGATGTTCTTGGGCTCAAACTAACCTTTAAGATTACTATTACTTAAGGTTGACGATTTGATGTCTAGGCTATGCTACCTACTCCTCAAGTCCTATCTGGCGCTTGCCGTAAAGCACCATTGACATTCTAGTCATAGCGCAAAACAGCCTCTCAACTAGGAGATTGATTGGCATTTTTTAAGAATTCACCAATCCTCACTCATTACCTGTCAGTTTATAGATCTATTCTGACTCCTATATATATTAACTTATGTGAAGGTACGTTCGCAAAACATCCTCCTAGGGTGGTTGCTACCGAACCGTTACATGGTCAGATGGATGAAAGTTGGGCGTTGGAGGTCATACTCATCCTAAACCCTAACCATTGTATGTAAGGAAATGCGATCGCATTCCCAGTCAAAGCGTTTAGAGTTGTCCCGCTCTCGCGTTATCATAAGCTTGAACTGCCTACTAACTCCCTCAACACGGATTGGCATCGGGATAGAATTCGGCAAAACCAATGACTAAACCAATTCAGTGGGTAAATGCCTTATCAAGCTGTCCATCTTTGGAAGCAGCAGTCAAGGAAGTCGTTGACCGTACCCAGCAATCCTTGACCGCTAACCCTGACTTAGGGCTGGTATTTATCTCGTCTGCTTATGCTAGCGAGTATCCCCGATTAATGCCTTTGCTCCAAGAGCGGTTGTCGGTACCAACACTGATTGGCTGTGGTGGAAGCGGCATTATTGGCATGAACGCCCAAGGTGAAGCCAAAGAAATTGAGGGAGAACCAGCTCTAAGTCTGAGCTTGGCTCATCTGCCTGACATTAAGGTTCACACTTTTCATATTCCTGGGGATGAGTTGCCCGACCTGGATAGCTCTCCAGACGCTTGGGTGGATTTGATTGGTGTTTCACCGCAAGAACAACCTCACTTCATTTTGTTAGCTGAACCTAGTTCTAGTGTGAATGATCTCCTCCAAGGGTTAGATTTTGCTTATCCAGGGTCAATTACGGTAGGAGGGCTGACGAGTGCTAACGCTATGGGGGCCCCAAGTGGCCTGTTTTGTAACTACAAGCTCCATCGGGAGGGAACTGTCGGAGTTGCCTTGAGCGGCAACATTGCGATCGAAACAATTGTGGCTCAAGGCTGTCGCCCAATCGGTCAAACGTATCAAGTGACTGCCTGCGAACGGAACATTTTATTAGAATTGGCGGAGCAGGAAAACACGGGTGAACTGACAAGTGAGCTTAAGTCCCGCCCTCCCTTAGAAGTCCTGCGAGATTTAATTCAAAATCTGAGTGAGGCAGACCGACAATTAGCACAGCATTCCCTTTTTGTTGGAGTGGCCCGCGATGAGTTCAAGCAGAAACTAGGCCATGGAGACTTTCTCATCCGCGTTTTGTTGGGTGTAGACCCAAGAGTTGGGGCGATCGCAATTGGCGATCGCGTCCGGCCCGGTCAGCGTATTCAGTTCCACCTTCGGGATGCTCGTACCTCAGAAGAAGACTTAGAACTGCTTCTCCAGCGCTATCAACAAGAATGCCATGACACTACAGAGGCGTCGGGTGCCTTATTGTTTGCCTGTATGGGGCGAGGAGAAGGACTCTACGGCAAGCCCGATTTTGATTCCCGACTGTTCCGCCGTTACCTGAACCCAATTCAATTAGGTGGCTTCTTCTGTAACGGTGAAATTGGCCCCGTGGGTGGCAGTACATTCCTGCACGGCTATACTTCAGTCTTTGGGATTTGCCGTTCAAAGAGTTGAAAGTTGGAAGGTTAGAAAGTTGGAAAGCCGGAAGGTTGAAAATTATAACCTCTAACCTGCTAACCTTTAACCTTCAAAGCTGCTAGCCTTCAAACTTCAACCTTCAAACCTTCAAACCTTCAACCCAATAACAGAGTTGTGTGGTTATCGATGAGGGCAGGTTTACCGTCGCTAGTTGTGGCGCTAAATGCCTCAAAGTAACGGCGGGCTTCTGGGAAGAAATGTGGGAAGTCAAACAGAGGGTCGCCTGCCGCAATATCAGCCCAGAAGTAGCGCAGACTGGGGACGAGTTTTTCCGCGTCTGGTATCGTTAACCTCAAAGGTTCAGCAGTGAGGAGCTTCAGCATGAACGGATGGGAGCGCTCGCCCATCCATTCTCGTGACAGATGTGGTAGATTTTCCCAACCGGGTACAGACTCCACCCGATGAGACTCAATCTCCAACCATTGTTTTCCCTGATCATTCGTACCTAACTGCAATATGCGGTAGGGGTGAGGATAGCTCACCAAAGAACCTGTGGTGATATCGTAGACGCCCTCGTGGTAAGCAATATCCTGAACGTGCAAGTGACCTGTAAACACTAAATTTACTCCAGCCTGCTTGAGGATTTTCAGCAGTGCTGGAGCATTGTCCAACATATACCGCCGCCCTAGTGAATGTTTGGATTGACCAGGCAGATGCTCTACAACATTGTGATGCAGCATCAGCAAAACTAACTTATCCTTAGTTTCTCGCAGTGTCTGCTCCAGCCAGACTAACTGCTCCTCATCCAAACGCCCCAACTGTTTACCGGACTCATCAAATAGGTTGGAATTTAATCCAATCAACTGTACCCCTGGCAACACTTCACGACTGTAGTACAACTGATCTGGATTGTCATAGCCACAGTCATGGTAGTAGTAGGGAAAGTCTTTTAATCCAATCGAGCGTTCATCGGGCAGCAGATTGGGAACATCATGATTTCCCGGTACAACGTAAACTGGAAAAGGAAGCTGGCTCAACCGCTTTTGCAACCAGGCATGGTTTTCTTTTTCACCATGCTGGGTCAAGTCTCCGGGTAGGAGGAGGAAGTCGAGATTTTGCTGCTCTAAATGCTCCAGAATAAGCTCTAGGGCGGGAATGCTAACTTCCACTAAATGGAAACGATTGGGATGATCCCAGATGGTATGGGGTAGCCCGATGTGCGGGTCGCTGACCACCGCAAAGCGAAAGTTTAAACCCATTGTATAAATTTTATTAAAATCAATTCAACTTCTCTCTAAGATTATCTCTCATTTATTTGATATTGATAATGCCAAAACTTATTTTTCTCTCAAGAGAAATAATTAAACTAACGAAAAATTTATTATAATCAAAATGAGAACGTGTAATTTTAAATAGCTGCTTTTTATTGTTCACCCTCTTGTAGGGTATAAAAAATATCTTTGTTGATAATTACTGCAAAAAATTTACATAAATGACTGAAAAACTTAGAATAGACGTTCCTACCGTTGGTTGGTAACCCCCAATACAAAGAAATGTTGCGTGGTTTCCTAGAGTTGGCTAAGCAAAGGAGCTGTGAGAGTTGCCAAAAGTCCGAGTGCGACAACACGTCAATCCACTCAGTAAAAAATACCAAACGCCAATCACCCCTCCGAATTGGGAAGAGGTTTATGCTCAACCCACTCAGCCCTTACATCTAGATATTGGCTGTGCCAGGGGGGAGTTTTTGTTGAGTATGGCAACGCTACAAGTGAATTGGAATTTTTTGGGATTAGAAATTCGAGAGCCATTGGTACAACAGGCAAATGCAAAAGTTGCCGAATTGGGTTTGAGCAATCTCCACTATTTGTTTTGCAATGCCAACAACTCCTTAGAGCCATTGCTTAAACCTCTGGGAAAGGGACTATTGCAACGCGTCACTATCCAATTTCCCGACCCTTGGTTTAAAAAGCGCCAAGCCAAACGACGTGTGGTGCAGCCAGAAGTAGTTGAGACGTTGGCCACTTATCTGAGTGATGGGGGAGAGGTTTTTCTCCAGTCTGATGTTGAGGCGGTAGCAGTGGAGATGTGCGATCGCTTTGCGGAACATCCAGCGTTTCAAAAACAAGGTACCGATACCTGGTTAGCGGCGAATCCCCTCCCTGTTCCTACAGAACGGGAAATCTCCACGCTCTCTAAGGGTGAACCTGTTTATCGCGCCTTGTATGTGCGTCGTGAGAGGGGGGGTTAATACTAACTCTCTATTGTCAGTCAACAAAAAGACAGCGCTCTGCTTTAGGGTTCTGCTTAGAGTGCAGTTAAAATTTCAGTAACGCTTGTGGGTAGCCTTAGCCTATGACAGCTTCAATTCTCACAGCCATCCAGAAAGCTGCCACCACACAAATTCCCCAGTGGCAGCCAGCCACCTGGGAAGATTATTTACGTTATCGTGATGCTCCTACTTCTGAGAGAATGAGGCTGTTTTTCAACGGCAACTATCTTCTCGTTGACATGGGTTCAGATGGTATCAATCACGCCAGAGTTAGCGATCTGTTTACACTGCTGTTTGGTGTCTGGTTCATCCACTTTGCCGAGCAAACTGCGGATTCTTTGGGGCGTTGTTTACTGGAGAAGCCAAAGAAGCGTGCTGCATCACCAGATTTAGTTTTGTATATCGGTGAAGGTGTTCCTCCATGGCAAACAGGGGAACCACGTCGCATTGACTTGACTCAGTGGCGAGTTCCTGACTTGGTGGGTGAAATTTCGGATACGACGCTGGCAACTGACTTGGATGAAAAGAAAAAACTCTATGCCGATCTGGAGATTCCTGAGTATTGGGTAATTGATGTTCTGGCGAAAAGAGCGATCGCTTTTCGTTTACAGCCAAATGGCAAGTATCAGCAATGTGTTTACTCTGAAGCTTTGAAGGGGTTGCCAATTCCTCTGTTAGACCAAACTATAGAACGCTTAACTGAGGGAAGCAATATTAGTGCTGCTAGCTGGTTCGCTCAACAAATTACCCATCTGAGTGTGGAGTAAGAGGTATGCCAATGTGCGATCGCTTTTGACAGCTTCAACAAACTGTAGGAGATAAGAGTGATAACAGTTCAAATTTAGGTATTGTCATTACTACCCTTCTATTCTGCAATACACAATCCATCACCCACCCAACCCTAACAGGTGGTACAGCATTCCAGAAAAGAGCATAGGCTCTCCCGTACTTAGAGTGGAAAACCCCCGTTTTGCTGATAGCTTCCTGAAAAAATAGTTAATGGGTATGGCTCAGCTTGATTTTGAAAAACCCAGAATTTTTATGGACTTTTCAACGACTTCATCCGGGTCGAAGGGCTTGGTCATATACAAATCGGCACCTACTTCGTTTCCTTTTTGTTTATCAAATTCCTGCCCCTTTGCCGTCAACATGATGATGTAAACATCCTGCTTACCCAGTTCATTCTTAACAGCGTTACAGACTTCAAACCCATTCATTTTAGGCAACATCACATCCAGAAATACGAGATTTGGTTTTTCTGTCTTGATGATCTCAAGAGCATCCTCCCCATTGGCAGCAGTTAATATTTCTACACCTTCATCTTCAAGCTCCTCAAGGGTTTGCTCTAGTAAAAGCCTGATGTGAGGCTCGTCATCAACAATCAATATTCTTTTATTCATAAGCACTTTTGGTTATTTAATAAACTACTTCAAAAACTTTAATAGCTTCCTTTTTTCCCTTAAGTTGTACAAGCCCAAATTCCTTAAATTCAAACAAATGTTCTGTAGCTTCATAGATACTCTGAGTGACAAGTATCTGTTCGCCCTTGGCAATAGATTGCAGCCTAGATGCTATATTCACTTTATCTCCTATTGCCGTATAGTCCATGTGTTGGGGAGAGCCAACGTTCCCAACAACCATCTCTCCTGAACTTAAGCCAATTCCTGTAATAAAATTCTTCCGAATCCAGAGAACTGGAATATTTTTTATCCGGTTTTGCATCTGAATTGCCGTTTCAATAGCCCGCCGTTCATTATCAACAAGCGTTGAGGGTGCGCCAAACATCGCAACAATCATATCTCCAAAAAACTTGTTAACGGTGCCGCCGCGCTCAAATATAACCTCGACCATATGAGTTAAATATTCATTTAAATATTCTACAATAGCTTCGGGTGCTAATTCTTCACATTTAGTTGTAAAATTTCTAATATCAGAAAAAAGAATTGAGATATTCTTTTTAGCTGGAACTAAGGAAATATATCCTTTACTATCTAAAATCGCTTCTACAACTTGTGCGGGGACATATCGCTCCAGATTACTTTTAATTCGCTCTTCCTTTAGTTTATTTTCATGGAGTAGGGCGTTTTCGATCGCGGATGCAGTCTGAGATGCAAGAGCGGTAAAAAGTTTTAAGTCTTGCGCTGTATAATTGACAGACTCTTCACTACTGATAGTAAGTACACCAATCGCTGCATCCTGTGTTTTCAGGGGAGCGCAAATTAGAGATGTTACTTCATTAGCACCCCTAACAAATCTATGATCGGACTCCACATCATTGACTATCTCTGCCACTCCTGCTAAAAACACGCTACCAGCTATTCCTTGTCCGGGAAGTAGAATCGTTTTAGGCTGATATTCTTTACCACAGGCTGCAACGATTTCTAAATTCCCTGTTCTTTCAGAAAGTAACATGGCTGATGCACTGGTGGCTTTTATGATTCTGGTGGCTTCCTCGATCGCTAATTGGGCAACTTCTTTTACCACCAAGCAAGCTCTTAATTTTCCTGAGATATTATAGAGAATGTTGATTTCTTTATATTTATCTAAAGTTTCACGAGCCAGTGTTTTTTTCTCCAGCTCTTCATTGGCTAAGTAGCTGAGGAGGTGTGCAATTGTTGAGGCTTTTTCATCCCCAACTACCCATCCAATTATTTTTTTTTCGAGAATTACAGGATATTTATTCAATTCGCGTTCGCGCAGAGTGCCGGATGGCATCTCGCTTGCTTTACCCCATAATAAATTTCCTACCCCATCTTGAATACTGATGGGAGCGCCTATAGCCTGATTGAGGTTACTAAGAATTAATGAAAATTCTTTTTTTAAAAGTAGCTTTTTAAGACTGATTTGAATCATTTTCTTTCCCGTTAGCTACTAAAAAAAATAAGACATTCTCAAGACCTTTTTCAAAGCGTAGTGTCTTGGCAAGATCGTGTCGCTCTGAAAGGATTGAATCTACAATAATCATATCAGGCTTGACTGAAATGGCTTTTTCAATACACTCCTCACCATTAGATGCTTCAACAACACTGTAGCCTTGGGCCTGCAACACATCAGCTAGTATTTTTACGGTTGACGCATCTTCGTCTACTACTAAAACTTGTCTTTTGGAATTTCCTTGAGAGAGAAGTATTTCGATATTACCAAGCAGTTCTTCCGTATTGATAGGCTTTGTTAAGTAACTGTCAATTCCTAAACCATAACCTCTGTCTTTGCCCTCTACAATTGAGAGGAGAATAATAGGTATCCTTAGAGTTTCAGGGTCGTTTTTCAGAACGGCAGCCACATCAAACCCATTCATCGCAGGCATCATTACATCTAAGATAATCAGGTCTGGAATTTCTTTTTTAACTTTGGTAATGGCATCTACACCGTTTTGAGCTTCTTTCACACTATAACCTTCTGCTTCTAGTTGCTGTCTGAGCAATTCCCGAATAGGCGCTTCATCATCTACAACCAGAATGGTTTTCTTATGTTCGGCGGAAGTGGGTGTGGAAGTTACAACATGGTCTTTCAGTTGCTTGAGGAGGGTATCTATATCCGTTTTTAATAACTCAACTTCCGTCACAGAAGCAGTGGGTAATGTGAAGGAGAAGTTACTTCCTTTACCCAGTTCACTTTCTACCCAAATCCTGCCACCATGATACTCTACGATTTGCTTGCAAATTGACAGCCCCAGTCCCGTACCCTGAGGTTTGTCTGTTAGGGTATCACCCACCTGCTTAAATTTCTCAAAGACTTGCTCTCGGTCAGCTACTGCGATACCAATACCACTATCAATAATACTAACAATGACTTCTTTATTACTTTTCTTAGCTCTACAAATTATAGAACCTTCGGCTGTAAATTTTACAGCATTGGAGATTAAATTAATGATAACTTGAATTAGTCTGTCTTTGTCGGCTACTATCCGAGGGAGTTCATCTTCGATATCTTGGATTAATTTCAACGGTTTCGTCAAAAATAAGGCTGATGTAGCAGCAGTTGCCTGTTCAAGGATTTCAGTAATGGAAACGTGTTCTAATTTCCATTCAATTTTTCCTGCTTCTAATTTTGCTAGGTCAAGTACCTCATTAATTAGGTTAGTTAGCCTTTCTCCTTCAGAAACGATGATGCCAAGATTATTTTCAACTTGCTTGACTGTTTTTTGAACTTTCTTATCTTCCGTTTTGACTTCAGGAAATACGACAGTCTCTAATCTTTTTTTGATAATTTTGGCAAATCCCAGTACAGAAGTTAGAGGAGTTCTTAATTCGTGGGATACAACAGATAAAAAGTCCGATTTAGCACCATTCGCAATTTCAGCGCTTTCTTTAGCTTTATGAAGTGCTTCTTCTGCTCGCTTGCGTTCTGCAATTTCGCTCTGTAAATGCTCAATCGCTTTTGTTAATTCAGATGTACGATCTTCTACTCTAATCTCTAGTTCTTCCTTAGCCTTTTTCAGTTCCGTTGCCACTTGCTTGCGTTCGGTGATATCCTCAATGGTTCCAACATAACCGATGAGTTCGCCTTGACCGGAGAGGAGAGGAGATGACCTTAAGTGAGTCCATCGAACCTTTCCCTCT
>JBFLZA010000188.1:0-13333 GCA_040756535.1 Cyanobacteriota bacterium | reverse complement strand
GGAGTTCGGCAATAAAGCGATCGCCTCCTCCTGCCTCTACCGTTGCATCCACCACAAATAGCACCACATCCACCGAATCAATGGCAAGTTGGGCATTTTGTACTAGTACTTTACCCAGTTGGTGATGGGGTTTGTGAATGCCTGGGGTATCGACAAAAATCATTTGCGCTTCTGGCGTGGTTAGGATACCCCGTAGGCGGTTGCGCGTTGTTTGGGCAACGGGTGAGGTGATAGCAATTTTTTGCCCCACCAGTTGATTCATCAGGGTTGACTTGCCGACATTGGGGCGTCCGATGATGCCGACAAAGCCGGATTTGAAGCCTTCAGGGGCTTGGGGAATACTCGACCCGTTTAGGATATCGTTCTGGTCGCTATCTAAGGGTAAGTTGGTGTTGTTGCCGTCTTCCATGCTAGGCGTTGGCTGCAAGATGTCTGTTTCCTTAAATCTACTGCTGTTACTTGTGTAGCGATCGCACAATTTTGCATAAGTCCTCCCAACAGCAGAGATATAGGAGACTGAGTCAGTCAGCTTTTAGCTAGATGAGGGAGAAATAGTCCTGTGCATCGCCGTCTTCAACCTACACAAGCATTATAGGCACGATGTAGGGGCGGGTTTAGCGATCAATTTGGATTTAACCGAAAAATTTTATACAAAACCCGCCCTCACCCATTTGAATCAAATCAATAAATTGTGTACAAAACCCGCCTTTACCCATCGGTTGGCTGGGCGGGTTTTGATTGAGCATTGTCGGTTCTATCTCCAATTTTGTCCCATAAACCCGCCCCTACAAAAATATTAATCGGGTTCACTCTGCATCTTACATCACCGATAAAACATACTCTCCCTCATTAACCGCATAATTGGTTGAAACATCAAACACTAATCCATCTGCCTCAGCACAGACATCAATTAATTGTGGCAATTCTCCGATTTTATTAAAACTCAGTAATTGATACACCTGTTGCCCCGTTTGAATTGAACTGCCCAATTCCACTCTCGACTGAATCATCCCGCCAACAGGGGCATAGTATTTTTTAATTTTGCTTTTGATGGTGAAATTAATAGGATGGGATGCCGTACTTTCCAGAGGAAATCCTCGAACTTTTAAAATTCCTTTTTGGGCTAAATAGTTCTTAATGCGAAAGAAACCCTTTTTCACGGAGTCTGGATTCATTTGCATACCCGAACCCAATTCTAATGTCCACGACTCAACATCGAATTTAATTTCTTTACCTAAAGCTGTCAAATTCTTCTCTAAAGCCAACCAAGGCTTCATAAATGCCTCATCAAAGGCATCTCCATCATATTCATTCATTAAAATTCCATAATCTAAGAGAAACCCTTTAGCGCTTTCTTCTCGACTCTGGAAGCAATACAGGTAATCAATCGCTTGGTTGCTAGAACTATGGATATCAATTACATAGTTAGCATCTAAGCATAAAGATTGGAGATGATACCGATAGCGCTCACTAAAGGGTAATCCACTGGGAGACTGATTTTTTTCTAATTCTTTTTGAAAACTAGACTGAATTCGTTCTAGATAATTTTTGCGGATATCATCTGCCTCAAAATCAATTTGCGATTTTGCAAACGCTTCTAAATCTTTGCACTCTTTTTCATAATCCCAAAAAATTCGATTCCAGTCTTTGCCATCGGATACATTAAATCTTCCTGTAGAAAAGTGATGAGTGCGCTGATTTGTGCTTAAAGGATTGCAGACAGGGACAAGCCAGATTTCCCCGGCAAGCTGAGTATCATCTAAGGCTGTTAAAAACTCAATGAGTTGGTGAATGACAGCATTCCCAACAATTTCAGCACCATGTAGGTTGGATTGTAAGTATGCCTTTTTTCCCGGTTTAGCCCCAGTGAATTTATAGACTTGGATAGAAAGGCGATCGCCTGAAGCCAAATGCTGAATCGGAATCGTAGAAGTAGTCGGAATCATGGCCAATACGAGTGGTGTTTAACTTGAAGTTTTTGCCTCTAAAACTTCGTAAAATCCAAAATCTAAAATCTAAAATCAAAAATTGCTTACGTTCCCGGTAATGTCCGCAAACGCTCATCTAGATGAGTGCGGTCAGCTAAAGCCTGAAGTAATGGGCCATGAGAGCCAAATTCAACCCTACTAACTGACCCCACTGGACATCCCAAGCGAAAGCGGAAGCGACCTACATCAATTCCCAGTAAACTGCACAAAATAATGCGAATCGTTGCCTTGTGAGAGACAATTAAAACATTGCCTTTGGGAAATCGGTGCTTAATCTCATCAATCACCTGTAAGGCGCGATAGGCGATCGCAACCGCTAATTCCCCTTCAGTCGGTGGATACCAAGCTGGATCGGCTTGCCAGCGGATGTAGTCATCATGGAATTCAAGGTTGACAGCTTCTGGACTTTTGCCTTCCCACTTGCCATAATTGATTTCTTTTAAGCCATCCCGCAGTTCGGGTTCCATGCCAATGGCCTCACACAACGGTTTAGCCGTTGCCAGCGTTCGTCTCATAGGACTGCAAAAAACTGCTTCCCAAGGTGTAGAACGATAGGTCGCAGCAAATGCCTGTGCCATCTCCACCCCGTCTGGTGTGAGTTCCGGGTCTACCGAACCGCAAAAGGCATTAACTCGGCTACAATCAGTTTGCCCGTGTCGTAATAAATAAAGCTTGAGAGTCAATGTAATCTGTCTCCAATCTCTCAGTTAAGGGTACAACGGCAAGGTGTAAAGGTGGTGTGATGGGTGTGACTTGATGGGTTATTAGTCAGGAGTTAGGAGTTAGGAGTCAGGAGTTAGGAGTCAGGAGTCAGGAGTCAGGAGTCAGGAGTCAGGAGTTAGGAGTTAGGAGTCAGGAGTCAGGAGTCATCAGATTGATTGGGTAGCCTACACCGCAAAGACCATGAAATTCAGAATCCTACTGGCTACTGTCGCCCTAATTAGCACCCTCTGTTCAGCTTGCTGGGGGAGGAGAGACTGTACCAGTAGCGCATTTGCTCAGATGGCTGTTGCCTATGCATCAGCAGGACAAAACGACCAAGCGCAACAATTTGCTCAGAAACTACATACTTCGACTCGCAAAGTGGCGGTATTGAGTCAGATAGCCGTCCAATCAGCGAAAGCTGGCCAGACTCAGCAGGCGGCCCAACTGTTTAATCAGGCGCTTCAAGTTGCCGATAAAATTGACTCACCTCCTGATAAAGTGATGGCGTTAGTCGCGATCGCATCTAGCTACGGGAAAGCTGGACAAAACGACCAAGCCACTGAAGCCTTATCCCAAGCTCTACAGAACGTTAAGGAAATTTGGGGGGCTTCATTCGTCAAAGATACGGTATTGGAGAAAATAGCCGTTACCTATGCCGAACTTGGAAACTTCAATCAAGGGATTCAGGTTGCTAACAAAATTTTCGATGAAATTCCTAAAGGAAGGGCTTTATCTCAAATTGTTGCTAAATATGTAGCGATTGGAGACTACGACAATGCTCGACAGGTAGCCGACACTATAGACTATAAGACATCTAAGGCTAATGCGTTGATAGCGATCGCTACCCAAACAGGAGAATATCCACAGGCGCTCTCTGTTGCCCAAAAAATCGAGGAGGATGAAAAAACTCAACGTGACCTCAAAAGCCTTATCTTAGGGAAGATTGCAGGTTTGTACTCAAAAGCGGGGCAACAAAAGCAAGCGACGGAAATAGCTTCTCAGGTACTTCAGTTAACAAAAAAAGCAGACGATAATGCTTCAAAAGTAACTCAGTTAGCTAAAGTGGCGAATCTCTATGCTGATGCAGGGGAAAAAACGAAAGCCGCCTCTATATCTTCTCAAGTCCTGCAAATAGCGAATCAACTTGAGGAAGCGGATACAAAAGCTCACATTCTAGCTGAAGTCGTTCAAATATACGGGAAAGCAGGACAAAAAGAACTAGCAGATGCCGTCTTCCCGCAAGCACTTTCGATGGCTCAAAACTTAGAGAATGAAGACAGCCAATCTCGGACTTTAGCAACACTCGCTCTTGCCGCTGCACGGATTCAACCTTACAATCAAGTACTTCAGTTGATTAAAACAATTGAAGATAGTAAAATTCAAGCATCTACGCTGATTACACTGGCTAAAGATTACGCCCAATCAGGACAAAAAGAGCAGGCTGTTCAAGCTTTAAATCAGGCATTTCAGAGCGCTCAACGCTTAAAAAATAGCCAAGATAAAGCTCAAATCTTAGCTGAAATTGCTGTCCGGTTAGCGATAATCGCTCAATATGATCGCTCGCTCGCCGTAGCTCAAACCATTGATGCTAAAGTAGAAAATTCTCCCAAAGCCTCAACTTTAGCGAAGATAGCAGATGCGTATGCAAAAGCGGGACAACAGGATAAAGCAATCGCACTTTTATCCCAATCGCTTCAAGCGGCTAAAGCAGTGAAGTGTTCCGATTAAAGCGCCTACGGCGCGGGGAAAGGGAAAAGGGAAAAGGCATTGGAAGGAGGTAGTTATTTCCAACACTCACCACTTGAGAAATGCTACCTCAGGCCCTTGCTCCCGACGAATCTTGCCATCCTTCTCAAACCAGTCAATAATCTGCTGAGGCGTCAACTCTTCAATAGTGACACCATTATCCTTGGCAATTTGCTGTAACAACCGCTGTGAGGAAATGGTTAATCGGGCTAAAAACTTCTCGTGGGAAGACAGCAATGCCTTATCTACATCCGCTGACTCTTCTGTTGATAAGAATTGTGTTCCTGGTTGCTGGGGTTCGATCATAACCATTTATGATATGTTGTCAGATTTTCAAGGTAATCAGCGCGAACTCGATTGAGAAAAAGAGTGAAGCGCTTGCATCAACATTTACTAGTGCAGCCTGGCGGAAATAACTATCCCGTTGAAAAAGCTTAAAGAGCTTACTGTACAAGCCTTTTTTCCTTCTGCCTCCTGCCTCGGAGCCTCGGAGCCTTCTTGCAGTAGATAGCCGCTAAGAATGCGACTCAACTCGCGTTCTAATTAGATAGCCGCATTGATGCTCTCCCTTGTTGAGCCAGTGTGTTCTTTCTACAATACAATCTGGCAAAACCGCTGCAAACATTTCCAATTCATGCCCACATACACTAGGAAACGTTTCTGCGACGTTAGAAATCGCGCAGTTGTGTTCAATCAAAATGAATTGAGGAGCTGATTCATTATTAAACGTCTGGGGTTCAAGAATGTGCCACTCGGCCATGTAGCCTTCGCTGCGGCGGATTTCTACTAGCTTGGCAACCCGCTCTTGTACCGAACCCGTACCGACTTTGTCGTAATATTCTTGCGCCTTCCGCTTCCACTGTTTCCGCAGAATTGAACTTGCTTGTTCGGGCCCCAAGGTTTCTGTTAGCGTATCCAACAGGGAAACAGCGAACTCACCGTAATGATTCGGGAAGCGATCGCGTCCCTTACGACTGAGATGGTAGACGTGCTGGGGACGCCCCATGCCAGCTTGCACCGATTTATACTCAATCAGTCCTTCTGCCTCCAAATCCTTGAGATGACGCCGAATCGCTTGTGGGCTAATCTCAAGGGTATCGGCTAACTCTTGTGCCGTTGCCTGAGCCTGTTTCAGTAAATACTGCAAAATATCTTGCTTCGTAGAAGGCTGCTGAGTAGTCGTCATCGGCTTAGTGGTGAAATCTGTATTGGGGAGGCGAACAAGAAAAAGTTCAGCTTGACTTTGACAACATCTTTGTTGTTAATATATCTTACAATAGAATTAAACAACAAGAATGTTGTTTAAATAGCTCTGGCACAAGACGGTCTCATCCATCCTATGAAACTGGGTGCGAAGCCACCCCCACCTCCGATCCTAAAAGATTTATATAGAACACGAGAGAACACTTAACAAATGACTGCCACCGTCAAAAAACTAGTCAACCAACCCTATAAGTACGGCTTCGTCACCGATATTGAGGCCGATATAATTCCTCGTGGTCTCAATGAGGACGTAATTCGCCTGATTTCTGCCAAAAAGAACGAGCCAGAATTCATGCTGGAGTTTCGGCTCAAAGCTTATCGGCAATGGCTGAAGATGACTGATCCAGCTTGGCCTCACGTCACCTATCCGCCCATTGACTATCAGGACATCATTTATTACTCTGCTCCCAAGCAGAAAAAGGAAAAGCTCCAAAGCCTCGATGAAGTTGACCCAACCCTGCTGGAAACCTTCGAGAAACTAGGCATTCCCCTGTCGGAGCAGAAGCGGTTGTCTAACGTGGCGGTGGACGCCATTTTTGACAGTGTCTCTGTCGCCACCACCTTTAAAGAAAAGCTGGCTAAAGAAGGGGTTATCTTCTGTTCCATCTCGGAAGCACTGCAAGAACATCCAGAGTTAGTGCAGAAGTATCTCGGCAGCGTTGTTCCCATTGCAGACAACTACTACGCCGCCCTCAATTCGGCTGTTTTTAGTGACGGTTCCTTCGTCTTCATTCCCAAAGGCGTCAAATGCCCGATGGAACTCTCCACTTACTTCCGGATTAATAACGGTGACACTGGACAGTTCGAGCGTACCCTGATTGTTGCCGAAGAAAGTAGCTATGTCAGCTACTTAGAAGGGTGTACCGCTCCCATGTACGACACCAACCAGCTGCACGCGGCAGTTGTGGAACTCGTTGCCCTTGATAACGCTGAGATTAAGTACTCCACCGTACAGAACTGGTACGCAGGGGATGAAAAGGGCAAAGGCGGTATCTATAACTTTGTCACCAAGCGCGGTTTGTGCAAGGGTGTCAACTCCAAGATTGCCTGGACGCAAGTCGAAACAGGTTCGGCCATTACCTGGAAGTACCCTAGCTGTGTGCTGGTGGGTGACAACTCCGTCGGTGAGTTCTACTCCGTAGCGCTGACGAATAACTATCAGCAAGCTGATACTGGCACCAAGATGGTGCATATTGGCAAAAACACTCGTAGCACGATTATTTCTAAAGGGATTTCCGCTGGTAACTCCAAAAATAGCTACCGGGGACTCGTCAAAATCGGGCCCAAGGCAGCAGGAGCACGGAACTACTCTCAGTGCGACTCCATGCTCATTGGTAGTACGGCTGAAGCGAACACCTTCCCCTACATCCAAGTGGAACACAATACCGCCAAAGTAGAGCATGAAGCGTCTACCTCCAAAATTGGAGAAGACCAACTGTTCTACTTCTCTCAGCGTGGCATTTCCGAAGAAGATGCCATCTCCATGATGGTGAGTGGTTTCTGTAAGGATGTGTTTAACAATTTACCCATGGAGTTTGCTGCCGAAGCCGATAAACTACTGAGCCTGAAACTAGAAGGCAGTGTGGGTTAAGGATTGTTGGGTGGATAATGCCCATCTAATCCCCCTATTAGATGGTACACAAGAGAGGGAAATGACCTCATGAACACACAGCTCAAAGAACATACAGGTGGATGTTTCTGCGGTCAGATACGTTATCGCGTTTTAGGAGAACCGTTGTGGGTCGGTAACTGCCATTGCACGAAGTGTCGGCGATTTTCTGGAGCCGCTTTTTCGTCGGGAGCGTTCTTCGAGAAGTCGAATTTTGAATGGCTACAGGGCGACCTCACCAGGTTTCAATCGTCCGATTGGGGTAAACGGGAATTTTGCTCTCGTTGTGGCTCTCAGTTAGCGTATGAAGATGAACGATTACCAGACTATATAGGAGTCAATATCGGCAGTCTGGATGAGCCTGACGAGTTCCCCCCACAAGTCCACATCTGGACATCAAGCAAACTCCCCTGGATTCAGTTGAATGATGGTTTGACCGAGTATCCGCAAGACCCTCCTATGGAGATAGAAGCGTGAAATTCTTGGTCTTGTTTATCCAGTTTCTGGTTGAAAGAAAATACCGACGGCTAACGGTTCACTCTCAACAGTCAACAATCAACAGTTAACAGTCGAAATGATCAAAGAAAACAGCGAAGTGATACTGTCTGTCCGTAATTTGACAGCAGAGGTGGAGGGAAACCAGATTCTTAAAGGGTTGAATCTGGAAGTGAAGGCAGGAGAAATCCATGCCATCATGGGACCGAATGGTTCTGGAAAAAGTACATTTTCCAAGGTTCTAGCCGGTCATCCTGCCTACAACGCCACCGGAGGCGAGGTAATTTTTCAGGGACAAAACTTGCTGGAAATGGAGCCGGAAGAACGGTCACTCGCTGGAATTTTTCTCGCGTTCCAGTATCCTATGGAAATTCCTGGTGTTAGCAATTTAGATTTCTTGCGCGTTGCTTACAACGCCCGCCGCAAGCACCAGGGATTGGAGGAAATGGATGCCTTCGACTTTGAAGACCTAATACAGGAAAAACTGGGAATTGTCAAGATGAATCCCAGCTTCCTAGAGCGCAGTCTCAATGAAGGCTTCTCTGGAGGTGAGAAGAAGCGGAATGAAATTCTTCAGATGGCGCTACTCGAACCCAAGCTAGCCATCTTAGATGAGACGGATTCTGGCTTGGATATCGACGCGCTGAAGATTGTTGCCGATGGCGTTAATCAGTTGGCGAATCCAGAGAATGCCACGATTATGATTACCCATTACCAGCGTCTGCTCAATTACATTGAACCGGATTACGTCCATGTTATGGCAGCCGGTCGCATCCTAATGACGGGTGGTAAGGAATTGGCGCTGGAGTTGGAAGAGCGGGGTTATGATTGGGTGGTCGAGGAAAAAGTAGCTGAGGTGGGAGCACGATGACAGTTCAAGTTTCTCCCAGCACGATTCCCAGTCCAGAGGATTTGGCTTTACTCTCGGCAGTAGAAGGCCGGGATGCTTATCTGACGGGGTTGTTAAATCAGTGCCAAGCCGCAGAATTACAAGGGATTGAGCCGGAAACAACGGCATTGTTGAAACAATTGCGCGATCGCGCGTCTCGTTGGGTGAGTACGCTTACCTTTCCGACTAAGCGGGATGAGGAGTGGCGCTTTACTGACTTATCTCCCTTAGTGCAAATTAATTTTCAACCTGCTGAAACAGTTAATTTACCGGAGTCAGCGGTGGCTGAGTTTGCTCTGCCAGACGCGCCGATTCGATTGGTGTTTGTCAATGGGGTTTATGCGCCTCAACTTTCGGCAGTTGCTGATTTGCCGGAGGGGTTGGTTGTGACTAACTTAGCTCAGTTACCGCTCAATTACCGATCGCAAGTCGGAAACTATCTCGCCCAGCAACCGGGTTCGGCAGAGGTGTTTACGGCACTGAATACGGCAGGTTTGACGGATGTTGCTGTCGTATGGGTGGCGAAGAATACGGTTGTAGAGACGCCTGTTCATTTGCTGTTTCTATCCACAACAGGTGAAATGCCAACTTTTTCCCAACCCCGTTGTCTGGTGGTTGCCGAGTTGGGAAGTAGTGTGACGTTGGTGGAAGAGTATAGGAACCATTGGCGAGAGGCGGCACAAGGCGTTCACTTTACCAATGCGGTGACGGAAATCGTGTTGGAGGAGAATGCCCAAGTCAACCATACGCGAGTAGAGTGGCAGAGTAAGGTCGCGTTTCGTATCGGGAAAAGTGCGATCGCTCAAGCGCGTTATAGCCGCTATACCTGCAATGCAATTACCTTGGGAGCGAAACTGTCTCGGCATAACTTAGAAGTTTTCCAGACAGGGGAAGCGACGGAAACAACCCTGAATGGTTTGACGTTGATTGGTGGCGAACAGGTAGCAGATACTCACAGTGCGATCGCATTAAATCATCCCAACGGTACGAGTAACCAGTTGCACAAATGTATTATCGATAACCGTGCTCATGCGGTATTCAACGGTAAGGTATTTGTCCCGCAAGCTGCCCAATTTACCAATGCTGGTCAGTTGAACCGCAACCTGCTACTATCACCGAAAGCTCGCGTTGATACCAAACCTCAACTGGAAATTACGGCTGACCAAGTTAAATGTGCTCACGGTGCTACCGTCAGCCAACTCGACGCTGATGAAATCTTCTACCTGCAAAGTCGTGGCATTAATGAAAGCAATGCCCGTGAACTGTTGCTAGATGCGTTTGCCGCCGAGGTTCTGGAGCAAATTCCTGTGGCTTCTGTGCGTAAAAGGCTTTCTCGGTGTGTAGCGTGTAGAACGTCTTAGTTTTTAGTCATGAGGCACCATAATCTACTGCTCACAACCATTGGATGAAAATCACTCTCTCCTGACTCCTGAATCCTGACTCCTGAATCCTGACTCCTGACTCCTGACTCCTGACTCCTAACTCCTGACTCCCATTTACCAGACTTGCCCATTCTCAGTTCCCTGTTGCCAACATGACTTGCATCCAAGAAAAAACCATTGCCGACACAGTCCGCGCTGACTTCCCCATCTTGCATCAGGAAGTCAACGAAAAACCCTTAGTCTATCTCGACAACGCAGCGACTTCCCAAAAACCGCTTGCAGTACTCAATGCCCTGCGCGACTACTACGAACGGGACAATGCTAATGTCCATCGTGGTGCTCATACCCTGAGTGTAAGAGCGACGGAAGCTTATGAGGGAGCGAGGGATAAAGTTGCTAAGTTCGTGAATGCTGCTTCGCGGCAAGAGATTGTCTTCACCCGCAATGCGTCAGAAGCGATTAACTTAGTTGCCTATAGCTGGGGATTGAACACCTTAAAACCGGGAGATGAGATTATTCTCACGGTAATGGAACACCACAGCAATATCATCCCCTGGCAACTCATTGCTCAGAAGACGGGTGCGGTAATCAAGTATGTGGGACTGACGGACACGCAAGAGTTTGACTTGGAGCAGTTCAAAGAGCTGATTTCAGATCAGACTAAGCTAGTGTGTGTGGTTCATGTCTCCAATACCTTGGGCTGTATTAACCCAGTAGAAGAGATAATTGCGATCGCACACCACCACGGAGCGAAGGTACTCATCGACGCTTGTCAGAGTGTGCCCCATATGCCGATTGATGTCCAGGCAATGAATTGTGATTGGTTAGTGGCATCGGGACACAAAATGTGCGCTCCGACCGGGATTGGCTTTTTGTATGGGAAACTAAACTTATTAGAGGCAATGCCTCCGTTTATGGGTGGCGGCGAGATGATTTCTGAAGTCTATCTCGACTACTCCACCTATGCGGACTTACCGCACAAATTTGAAGCAGGGACACCGGCCATTGGGGAAGCGATCGCATTAGGTGCGGCAGTAGATTATCTTACAAACATAGGTATGGACAAAATCCACGCCTATGAAGAAGAACTCACCGCCTATCTTTTCAAGCAACTGCGCGGCATTCCTAATCTAAAAATTTACGGCCCACAACCCACAGCAGACGGCAAAGGTAGGGCAGCACTGGCATCATTTACAGTAGAAGGACTCGACTCCAGCGACGTTTCTGCACTGTTAGATCAAGAAGGTGTTGCTATTCGTTCAGGTCATCACTGCACACAACCCCTACACCGAATCTTAGGCGTAGCAGGTACAGCAAGGGCAAGTTTGTATTTCTACAATACTCGCGAAGAAATTGATGCCTTTATTAAAGGACTCAAGGAAACCATCGACTTCTTTGGTAGCATCTTGGGTTGAGTGTCGGACAATTTAATTATTCATAGGGGGTGGGCATTGCTCACCCTACTTGCTTGATGCAGAGATTCTTGATATTGCTCTACTAAAGAGCATCTAAATCGATGAGCGAGGGTAGATTACCACACATCTATAGAACAAAAGTACTATTTAGATCTATAATGTCCAAAACTTATAAATCTACCAGCGATGAGTTGTGGTAAAGGTTTTGGCGAAAAGAAACTATCCAAAAGAAAAAAACAAGCAAAAGGGGTTCACCCCTTAGTCACGTTTGCTGGTCTAACCAACCCAGCCTCTCAACGTCCATTAGAATTTCCCTTAGAACGATTCATTAAAGAGCCTAGGAAAAGTTTTTCGGCAATAGCTTGGGAATATATAGAGTCTACTCAAACAGAGGCAGTCTCTTATAGTCCCATAGGGCAGTTTCTTAAAGAACATTGGCAACGTCTTTCAGCGTTAGCTTGGAAGGGTTACCTAGAGCAGGGACGTGGAGCGCTTCTCATCACATTGGATGAAAATGTGGTTCGGATTGGAGGTAATTTTCCTGTTGAGTACATAGACGAGCAAGAAGCAAACCGCCGGGAGTTAGTGCGCGGACTATGGAATATAAGTAAAGCCTATGAAGTCCCTAAGATGGTGAGAGAATATGATCCACAACGGCAAATAGGTATCATCTTTGAATGGCGAGGTTGGGATGGACGTATTTCATTGCCATATTCTTCAGTCGCTAGTACACCGCAAGAAAATTACGAAAAACTTGGGCTTCAAAGAGAGAAACCTGCTTCACCCCTTAATAAATTGTTGGATTTAACGAGCAGTAGAAAGGCTGAACCAGTAAATTCAGAACCATACCCCTTCATCAAATACATCTTAGAGGAATGGGAGCTTTTAGCTGCTTGTGCATGGAAAGGTTACTTAGAGGAAGGGCGTGGGATAATTAGCATTTTCCTAGACGAAGTAGGTCTAGATGATCTAGAAATACTAAAGATAAATTCTAACCAATTTCCATTTCAATACTTGAGTGAACGTAGCGGGCTACTCTCATCTGTTTTGAAGCAGAATAGACAATATAAAGATGAACAATTGCAGGAAGTTAATAAACACATTTACATGTATGAACCCGAACAGGAAATTGTCTTTGGATTTCACTGGGGTCGCCGTAGTGGAACTATGTATATAACCTTGAAGGTGGAAGAGGAACCTCCTCCTCAATGCTACGAGCGTCTGAAGGGGCAGTTAGATGAATTTACAGTAACAAACTCAATAGTGGAGGAAAAAACGGAAAGTATTTTTGATGAACTAGCTGAATATAGACAGCAGCTCGGTTTACCTCCTGCTGGTAGTGAAACAGACAAATCAACCATAGCAAAGCTAGAAATAGGTAGTCAAAGTTTCTTGGGCATTAATTCTGGTAATAATCCCAATCCTCGGCAGATAACTTTGAGAGTTAATCCCATCACTAAAACTCATGCCGAAGCAGATGCCTTTCAGCAAGCGGCGGATGCAAGCATTAGAGGTGGCAAAGCTCGTTTGATTGTTGATCGCGATCTCTGCAATGCTTGTGGTTTAAGAGGCGGGGTAAATTCTATGGCTTGGCAGTTAGGTATAGAAGAATTAGAAATTATCACTCCAAGTGGAAGTAAAACTATAACCGTCAAACCCCCAAACAGAAGGAGGCAGTAATGTTTGTATCAGATCTATCAGTAGAAAAATGGGTGGGCAATAGGAATGAAGGTGAGTTCATCGAAAATCCAGAGTGGAGCCAAATCGAAGTAGCTATCCGCGAGTTAGATGGCAAGAGCAAAACTCTAGTGACTTTAGGAGTAGATGATGAGACATACATG
>JBFLZA010000187.1:0-13351 GCA_040756535.1 Cyanobacteriota bacterium | reverse complement strand
TTCAAGCTCACAATTTACTCGGTTCCTTAACAGCTCGGCAAAATGTACAAATGTCAATTAAACTACACGAAAATGTTTCTAGTCTGGAAGCACGCCTAAAATCAGAAGCTGCACTGGAAGCTGTGGGGTTGGGGAATCGAATCAATTACTATCCAGATAACCTGTCTGGAGGGCAAAAACAGCGGGTAGCTATTGCGCGGGCTTTAGTTTGTCACCCCAAGCTGGTTCTAGCTGATGAGCCGACTGCGGCTTTAGACAGTAAATCGGGTCGAGACGTAGTGAAACTCATGCAGAAACTCGTTAAGGAACAGGGGTGTGCCGTTCTCATGGTGACTCACGATAATCGCATTCTTGATATTGCTGACCGTATTGTTCACATGGAAGATGGTCAACTCGTTACTGTCCTTTAATTTCATCCTTAAATCCCTAATCTTGGATTGACAAAACTTTCGTAATCGGCAAAATTGAGACGATAAGAATTCTATCTAAAGGACGATATGGAAGCCACCGCATTCAAAGTAAGAATAAATACGATTACACTTTTTGAAGCTCGTTTTTACTTAACTGAGTTTCACTTATTCAATACAAGAAAAAAGCTTTTAAATTGAATCTAAAAGCTTTTACGAGAATTTCAATGCAAAATCTACATTTTTCTGTGAGCAATATAGATGGTGAACAATATGTAGTCATCAAGGGAGCTGTGCCGAAATCTCTAAAACTTCAGTTCAAGGTTCTTTGCGTACAACAAGAATTGGAGATGAGCGCAGTTCTGGAGGATTTGATTGAGCAATGGATACAAGCAGATGCACCTATTCATGAACCTCCTGCCGATTTGTATAGTGAAGATTCTGAGGATGTTAAGGGATACATCCCAAAATCTCTAAAGCTTCCATTCAAAACTCTCTGCACACTCAAGCAAGTCAAGATGCGTTCTGTTCTGTATCAACTCCTCCATGAATGGGTACAGGCGCAAGAATAAAAGGTAGAGTGTCAGCGGATAAGGTCAATTTTTCAAATAATACCTTGAGATATTCTTGGCGATTAATCGGTCTTTTTTGAAAATTAAAGACCGCTCTTTTTTATCACAAGAAAATGCGATCGGGGAAGCCCATTTTTTTCAAGAGTGGGAGGAACGACCGCCCAACTGCCGTCCTAAGTCATTTGTCATTGGTCATTAGTAATCAACCTATTAGTGGATGAGTCTGTTCCTGGAGCTATTACACCTCTTGACAAAAGACTAATGACGTGGAATTTCCCGTACTTCAGCCGGGGGATGAGCTTAACTTTTTCCCAAGAATCTCCAAGAGTTCTACTTTTAAGGATTTTCTAGTAGTGGGAAAGTCTTGTAGTACTTCCGATCGCGCTTTCGCTTCTTGAAAATCTTAAGTTAGCCCTTAAATCCCCGATCTTCACTAGCTAAAATTCGGCTGAATTGAAATACTTGACAACGAAAAGTAGTCGTTGAATGGTCGTTTAAATCTTTTCTAAAAAAGTCAGAAATTGAGTTGATTAGAAACGACGCTTCTAGACTAGGGTGCATCAGGACTTCACAAATGATGTTGGTAGATTCTGTTCATTGAATGAACACGGATAGGTAATTGCCACAACGCTCCTCTAGATTCTCCATATTCCTGAAGAAGACTTGCCTTTACCTAATCCCACTGACCCTGGGGATAGGTTCTCAAAACATCTAAATCTCCTTAGGAGAAATCATCAAAATGGCTAATCAGCAGTTGTTTGAACTTCAAACCTACACACCAAATAGCGACATTGCCGCAGGCTTTCAACAAAGCCAAATTATTTGGGGTCGCAGTGGAAACGATACCCTTCTTGGTGTACAACCTACTACAGCTAGTCCTGGCCACCTACAAATCGATACGTTCGTTGGTGATTTTGCAATAGACGATCCTACTTTTCGTCAGTGGAGTGACACCTTCATTCTTGGTGATTCGACACAGTCTTACTATGACAACGGCAATCCCCTAATCTTTGGTGTAAACGACTTTGCCTTTATTACTGACTTCAACCCAGCACAGGATTTCATTCAGCTACACGGCACAGCCAATGACTATCAACTGGTAAATGTTGGATTGGGAGAAGCACTCTTTCAGCAAAACGAATTTGGAGTTGACCTCATTGGCTTTATTGGTGGGAACTCAGGTTTGAGTCTAGAGAGTAACTACTTCCAATTCAAAGGTTACGCCCCCCCGGAGCCAGTACTACCCCAAATTCAGCAATTGGGAAGTTCGGGTTTTGACCTTACTCCAACTACAACAACAGATCCCAATGGCAATGTTTATGTAGCAGGCGGGACTACTGGGACTTTGGGAGAAGCCAACAATGAGGAGTCTCGTGATGCCTTAGTGGCTAAGTATGACAGCTTGGGCAATTTGTTGTGGACTAAACAGTTGGGCACTTCGAGTGCTGACACAATTTATGGCATCGCTACCGACAATCAAGGTAACTTCTATGTGACAGGATTTACCGAAGGCGATTTGGCAGCACCCAAGCAAGCAGAAGTTTCTGATACCTGGTTAGCTAAGTATGACAGCGATGGCAACGAGCTATGGATTCAACAGTTTGGGGAAGCTTCTATTTCTCAAGGCTTTAGCATTGATGTTGACGACGATAGCAATGTCTACCTATCAGGAATAACGGTTAAGCCAGCTCCTGAAATTGCTACCGATGATTTATGGGTGACCAAGTATGACACCAATGGTAATCGGCAGTGGTTTACGGAGGTTGGGAGTTCCGCTTTTGACGAATCTTACGCCGTTACCGTCAGTAACGATGGCAGTGTTTACGCTGCTGGATGGAGTCTGGGTGATTTCGCTCAAGAGAATGCAGGGGCTTATGATGGCGTCCTAGCAAAGCTCGACAACGATGGCCAGGTAGAGTGGACTAAGCAGTTTGGGACTGCGGATTATGAATGGACGTGGGGTGTTGATACCGACAGTCAGGGTAATGTTTACGCTACAGGATGGACTTTAGGTAGTTTAGGAGGAGAGAATGCCGGGTCTTATGATGTCTTCTTGACTAAGTATGACCCTCAAGGGAACCAGGTGTGGATTCAACAATTTGGCACTGCTGGTGATGATGAAGCCTTTCGCATTAACATCGACTCAAACGACAATATCTTCCTGACGGGATATACCGACAACAGTTTGGGAGGGACTAATGCTGGGTCTTATGATGCCTGGGTGGCAAAGTACGATACCGATGGCAATCAGGGGTGGATTACACAGTTTGGCACTCCCGAACTCGATCATGGCTTAGGTATTACTAGTGACAAGGCTGGTGGTAATATCTACGTTACAGGAGTTACTGGAGGCTCTCTTGGGGCTACCAATGCTGGGTCTTTTGATAGTTGGGTGGCTAAAATCGATTCCGCGTCGGGAATCCTAGAAAACTTTAGTGGTACTTCAAAATCTCTTGATGCCTCTCCAGCACTAAATTTTGTTGTTAACGATACGGAGGATTCCGTAGTCACCAACTCGGAGGTCAGCGATACGGAGGATTCTGTGCTCACCAACTCGGAGGTCAGCGATACGGAGGATTCTGTGCTCACCAACTCGGAGGTCAGCGATACGGGGGATTGTGTGCTCACCAACTCGGAGGTCAGCGATACGGGGGATTCCGTGCTCACCAACTCGGAGGTCAGCGATACGGGAGATTCTGTGCTCACCAACTCGGAGGTCAGCGATACAGATGATTGCCTGTGTACCAACGAGCAGATAGTAGATTTTGTTGGAAGCTTTGTTCAGGATTTCATTGAAGACAATAATCTCCAAATCTTCGCAGAAACTGCCAGTGACTTCCTAGATAGCGGAATGGCTAATGACCTGCTCTCAGCAATCTATAGTCATGACTCAATCGACAGCAGCGATAACACCATCTACGGCACCTGTGACGACGACTTATTTGTTCTCAACCCAGACGAAGGCGCTAGTACGATTATGAACTTCGAGATGGGTAAGGATTTACTTGGGTTAACCGAGGGGCTAACCTTTGAGCAGCTATCAATTACTCAAGGTTCTAGCTGCGACGAATTCTTCACCGAAATTAGTATTGCCGATAGCAATACTCTCCTAGCAACCTTGAGCGGAGTACACGCCGATACCATGACAAGTTGCTCATTTACGTTGGTCTAAAGCAGCTCTTATGGCGTGTGCCCATAGATGGGGTTAAAAAGAGCGAGCTGGCTTTAGTTAATCAGACTGCTCAACGCAATGATGATCTCCCAATTCTTTGGCAGATATTAAGCATCGATTGAGTACGTCAATAAAATGGTTTTATTCCTAGTGTGTGCGAGGTTTAATCGCGCACAATTTTTATTGTTAATTATTTTAATTGGAAAACTTAACTTAGTTCTTAACTCCCTTATCTTCACTGGATAAAATCTCACCAAATTGAAATACTTAAAGACGAAAATATCACCGTAATTAGAAATACCCTTTTCTAGGAGGACAAACTAATGGGTAGAATCAATGTTGCTGAACTACGTCCCGTTGGCTTTGAACTATTCCAAGATTCTGAAACCTTTCTTGATGAGCTATGTGATGATTGGGAGCTAGATTCAGTGACTAGTGCAACTACAGACCTTGTAATTAGTCATGCCATTGGTTTACAAAGTTTTCCTGTTGGCATCCCTACAAAACCAGATTTCCTTCTGAATTCAAGTATCTTTAAGAAGGACATTCCATCTTTCACTTCATAAGTTTATCAAGAGTTAACAGCAAGGTAACCTCATTGACTTATTGTTGGTCAGTTTCGATGATTGAGTTTGTATCAATTCTCGACTGATTGACTAATAACAGGTTTCCCCATCGAAAGAGACATAATCTCTTGAATTATGGCTAAAAAATCAGGGTCTAAGTTATGGCATTTTTATTAAGCCATCAAAATGTTTTTGAGTACCTCACTGAGCAAGGTCTCTGTAGTCCAGAAGAACAAGCTCAGGGCAAAGTCGAGCTGAAATGCACAAAAAACTTTAATTTATTAGTGACTTTGCCAAAAGGTCGTCAACTCTTTATCAAGCAAGAGCGTCACAATCGAGAAGGGGAAACCGCTACTGAATTTTTGAACGAATGGCGAATTCAGGAATTTTTACAACGATTTCCCGACGTAAGCCAGATTCGTTCGTGGATTTCAGAGGTCATTCATTTTGACGCGGAGAATTCAATCATTGTTTTCAACTACTTGAATGACTACCGCGATTTAAGGGATTTCTACACTAAGGACAATGTCTTTGCAACGGCATTAGCACAGCGAGGCGAGTTAGCATCCATCGGTAGTGCCATTGGTACTGCTCTAGCCACGATTCATCGTTTGACTTTAGACGATCAAGAGTATCGGGAATTCTTCAGGGAAAGTCGTCAAGGTGTACTCATTGACCCGACTCTCCACCTGGTTAATCAGTTAGAACGGATTGGGCCGGAAATTTTTGGTCGGGTTCCTGCTGATGCTCTCAAATTCTTTGCGCTTTATCAGCGCTACGACAGTCTCAAGCAAGCGATCGCAGAATTAACGACTGCTTTTGAACCTTGCTGTCTGAGCCACAATGACCTAAAGCTGAACAACATCTTATTATCCATCGATTGGAAACTGACTTGCCAAGCAGAAACATCGAATAACAGCATTGTGCGATTGATTGATTGGGAGCGCTCGACTTGGGGAGACCCGGCCTTCGATTTAGGGATGCTGATCGCCAGCTACTTGCAAATCTGGCTGAGTAGCTTGATTACCAGTAAAGCGATCGCTATTGATGAGTCTTTACGGATGGCTACGACTCCCCTCGAACACCTGCAAACTTCCCTTGCAGCGATCGCGATCGCATATTTCGCTCACTTTCCGGAAGTATTAGAGCGCCGCCCTAATTTTTTGCGACGAGTTGTGCAATTTTCTGGTCTGGCCTTGATTCTGCAAATCCTGTCAATGATTCAGTACCAAAAAACCTTTGGTAATAAAGGTATTTGTATGCTCCAGGTTGCTAAGACCTTGTTAGGTCGTCCGGAACAATCCATCGCCACGATTTTTGGCACACAAGCCTCAGAACTCACCTCAGCTGTTCTCCCGCTTAAATCCTTCTAGTCGCAGGGAGACCCCTCATGCAAGTGTCGGATTCGCTTCAACATCAACGGCTAGCTTTTGCTCCAAAGCAATTGCACAGCAAACTACAAGACATCGTTAACAAAGTTCAGATTGACTCTAACCTGTGTGTTAGCCATCCCGATTATCAGCCCGTAGAACTACCAGAGTCAGCAGTCGCTTACTTTCAGCACTTGCCCTCAGAGCTTCAGTTGAAATATCTGAGCGTGCAACTGCGTAATTTTCTCTACGGCATTTATTACAACGGTTCCCTAAAAGCTGCCCTCGCACCCAACGCGGATGCAACGGGTTTGGCACTGCACCAGAATTTAGAGAACAACACTTTCTTGGGGGTAGACCTGGCGTTTTATGAGCAATTGCACGAAAGTAACTTAGGTGTTGGCTACTTTAGCCCAGATTGGCGAGTGGTGTGGCAGGAGACTGATGGCAGCTTGGTTGTAGCCAAGGGCGGTTTGGCACTGCACATCGATCGCAATTACCATCTCCAACCCCAAGAGCGAACTGTCACTCTCTGCGACTCAGTTGCTATCCGAATGCCGCGCAATTTGGTGCAAAACGGATTTTATGTGGCGGTTGGCAATGCAGGCCCGCAAAGCAATCAGAACATCGTGCGCGTTTACTTCAACGTCAGCACTGAAGGTGCAGTTGCTCTCATGAGCAGCATCACACAGCAGCTAAACGCTATTCTCATTCCCTTTTCCTTTAAGGCACTCTACAACCCTTCAGACTACGGACGCTACAACTGTGCCGTACTGTACTTCGAGAAAAACCATTATGAGACCGTCCGGTCAGTGCTACAGACGGTTTATCTAGAAAACCAATGCCATTTTCAGAGAAAAGTCCCCCTGTTTACCAAGTTAATCGCACCGGGATTAGCGATCGCAGAAGAACCAAACCGCAAATTCGCAGACATAGAAAGCTTTGGCATGAACCGCTGCCAACTTGTGGCTAATGCGTTGCTGGAAGGTTGGCAACAAGGAAATGAATCCCCACAATCACGAATGGCATTAATTGTCCAACACTTTTCCCACTTAGGAATTGAATTGCAACGTCCCTACCTTAATGCCAACTCTGAGGACATCTACACGCCATTAGATAAAAAATAACTGAGGCTAAGTTATGAAACGTGTATTGGTCGTTTATTACACCCAATCGGGTGATGTGGAGCGAGCCATCCAATCTTTTACTAAATTTCTCAATATACCAGAAGTGGAACTGACCTGGGAGCGTATACAACCCAAAGCTGACTACCCTTATCCTTGGAACTTTCAGAAGTTTTTTGATGTTTTTCCCGAATGTATCAATGAAGAGCCTCCTGCGATCAAACCGCCAAATTTTGACCTCAATAAAAAGTTTGATCTAATTATTCTTGCCTATCAAGTTTGGTTTTTAGCACCATCATTACCCATTCAAGCATTTTTAAAATCTGAATCCGCAAAGGTTTTAAACGATACAAAAATTATCACTTTGATGGTCTGCCGAAATATGTGGCACTCAGCATCAGAAACCATGAAAAAAATGATTAGCAAGGTAGGAGGTATTCATATTGACAATGTTGTTGTAACCCACCAGGGACCCCCCTTAGCAACTTTTATTACCACGCCTAGGTTACTGTTGACCGGAAAAAAAGATAGATTTTTGGGAACATTGCCTCCTGGAGGCGTTCGGGAAGAAGATATTGAGGCATTATCAAGATTCGGTCGGCAGATAGCGCATAATCTCGAAGCTTTGAACGACTCATCTAATCAGTCATTGCTCAAGAATCTTGGTGCTGTTGAAGTTAATCCACGCTATGTCATCCCCGAAATTATCGGACGAGTTGTATATGGTGCCTGGGCAAAATTAGCTCGTTTTTTTGGAAAATCTGGAAGTTTGAGCAGGCGACCCATTATCTACCTATTTGCAGTTCTGCTTATCTTGGCTATCCCAATTGTTTTGATTGTTTCCCTGATTCTTCGAGTTCTGTTTTATCCACTGATAAACCCGAAAATCAAATCTTATGTTGAAGTTCTCAAATCTCCGTCGGGAGCGACATGAAAGAACAAAGTACCTTGTTTTGTAGAGATTAAAAAATTAATCTCAATAGCAAGATTTGTTTTTTAAAAATTTGTTGTTTTGTTAGTTTTTGAGGAGAAAATCATGGGTGCAGCATACCTGACACATATAGGTGCATTTCTACCGAATGAACCTATAAACAATGAAGAGATCGAAAATATTCTTGGGTTAATCAATGGTAAGCCCTCCCGAGCTAAGAGCCGAATTTTAAAAAATAACGGCATAAAATCTCGACACTATGCCATAGATCCAAAAAACGGCAAACAAACTCACAACAATGCACAATTAACAGCCGAAGCCATCCGCATTCTTCTCAAGAAGTCTAATTTTCCTATAGAAGCAATTGAGTGTTTAGTTTGTGGCACCTCAATTCCCGATCAAATTATTCCTAGCCATGCTGTTATGGTACATGGAGAATTGAATTGCCCTCCTTGTGAGGTGATTAGTACAATTGGTGTCTGCTGCTCTGGAGTCAGTGCACTCAAGTATGGATATATGAGTGTATCTTCCGGTATTACAAAAAATGCTGTAACGACAGGGTCAGAACTCGTATCCCGCGTACTCAGAGCCAAGCACTTTGAACCGGAAATCGAAGCAAAAATTCAGGCATTAGAAGCCAAACCGATTATAGCTTTTGAAAAAGATTTCTTAAGGTGGATGCTTTCTGATGCAGCCGCAGCCGTGTTAATCACCGATAAACCTCGTCAAGATGGCATTTCACTTCAAATAGATTGGATTGAACTAGTTTCTTTTGCCAATGAACTAGAAACTTGTATGTATTTGGGAGCTGAAAAAAGAGCTGATGGTTCTTTACAAGGCTGGCCAGATGTCGAAAATCCAGAAGAAGTATGGAAAGAGAGCTATTTAGCCCTCAAGCAAGATACGCGACTGCTAGGGGAAAATATTATTCCCTATGGCCCAAAGGCGTTCTTAAAGATTCGAGATAAACACAACATCAACCTAAATGATGTTACTTGGTTTTTGCCTCACTATTCTTCGGAGTATTTCAGAGAGCAGCTTTATGAATACATCGAAAATATGGGCATGACTATCCCCTACGAAAAATGGTTTACCAACCTCAGCTATAAGGGAAACACAGGCTCTGCTTCTATCTTTGTCATGCTCGAAGAGTTGATGTCAACCGGAAAAATTCAACAGGGCGATAAAATCTTGTGCATGGTTCCTGAAAGCGCAAGGTTTTCATACGCTTATCTACATCTAACGGCAGTTTAAATGGTAATGAATATCCGAGATACTCGTCCACTCGTAATCTTTATTGCCGCTATTGATCATGTCACACTCTTCCCTAAATAATACCTACATCCCCTTTCAAACTGACATCAATTCCTTCTTTTTAGAGCTGATCAACGTTGTCACACCGGGCAGCGACACTACCATTCCGAATCCCAACAGTCAAATCATTTGGGGTCGTTCTGGAAAAGATTCTCTTCTTGGTTTTGACCCTGGCACTAATCAATCCGAGCAACAGCAAATCGATTTTTTCCTTGCTGATGGGACTGAGGCGAACTTCTTATTTGGGGGAGACAGTCAGGGTGAGTGGAGCGACAGATTTGTTCTGGGTGATTGGCAGCAGCCGTACTATGCTGATGGACAAGGACTTAACTGGGGTTTAAATCAATTTTCTCTAATTTTAGACTTCAATCCCAATCAGGATATCATTCAGCTACACGGCACCTCGAAAGACTACAAACTAATCAGCTCTCCCCTTGGCACAGCGATATTTTGGCAGCCGAGTTGGGATACTGTACCTGACTTGATTACTATTTTGCCTTTCGTTTCTGATTTGAGCTTGGAGGATAACTACTTCCAGTTCAAAGGTAACACCCCACCACCGGGGCCAATAGTAGAGCAAACTCAGCAATTGGGAACTCCCGGTTATGACGTCGCTGTTGCTCCATCTACAGATAGCTTTGGCAATGTTTATGTTGCAGGAGCAACCACTGGATCTTTGGCGGCCCCCAATGCTGGGTCTAGTGATGTCTGGTTTGCCAAATATGACAGCAATGGCAATCCCCAATGGATTCAACAGTTTGGCAGTTCCAACTTTGACGCGCCGTTGAACATCGCCACCGACAAGGATGGTAACACCTATCTGACAGGAGTAACCAAAGGCGATTTGGGGGGAACCAACCCAGAACCCGGAATTTATGATATTTGGCTAGCGAAGTATGACAGTGATGGCAACCAAGTATGGATGCAACAGTTTGGGACGAACCTAATTGACACATCCTTTGGCATGGATATCGATGACAATGGCAATGTCTACCTATCAGGATTTGGTATCCAGGAAGAGCCAGGAATCCTATCGTTTCAGGATAATCCCTGGGTAGCCAAGTATGACAGCAATGGCAACCCGCAGTGGTATCAAACCTTTGGCACCCCCAATATTGACGAAGGTTACGACGTTGCCGTTAGTAGTGATGGCAATGTCTACTCTACAGGATGGACTGTGGGTGATTTAGGAGGAACGAATGCTGGACTGTATGATATCTGGGTTGCCAAACATGACAACAATGGTGAACCCCAGTGGATTCAACAGTTTGGGACTCAGGATTATGAATTCCCTTGGGCAATCGATACCGACACTCAGGGCAATGTCTACATTACAGGATGGACTCTAGGCACCTTGGGACAAGAGAGTGCGGGGTCTTATGATACTTGGATAGCCAAGTATGACAGCAATGGGAACCAAGAGTGGATTCAACAGTTTGGCACGAGTGGTGATGATTCCCCCCGTGGTATGGAAATTGACTCCAATGACAATATCTTCCTGACAGGCTATACCGACAACGACTTAGGAGGAAGCAATAGCGGGTCTTACGATGCCTGGGTTGCTCAGTATGACAGTAACGGCAATCAGGTATGGATTCAGCAATTTGGAACCCCTGAGCTTGACTACACCTACAAGCTTACTGTTGATAACGCAAATCACGTCTACGTTACAGGATTTACAGAAGGGTCTTTTGGGGGTATCAATGCGGGGTCTAACGATGCCTGGATAGCCAAACTCGACGCCGAGACAGGAAATTTGCAAAACTTTACAGGCACTCCCGATGGTGACCTCTTCACTGCCTCGCCGAACGTTCTACTTTAAAAACTCTGCAAAAATTTTCCCAAAACCAGACAACTCTAGCTTGAAAATAAGGCAGAAGGCTCCAGAGCAGAAGGCAGAAGGGATAAGAATTTTCATCATGAGCGTTGTGCGCGACCAGCGCATGGCGTCTGTCTCCAAAACTGCCATCTTACACCAACACCTCTGCAAATCTTTGCGCCTCCCTTTGCAGACTTTGCGTTAAAAAAAGCCCAACATCAAGAAAAACCGATGAATGCTGAAGAAGAGCATCTACATCTAATAGATGCCACCAAACCATCGAAGACCAACCAACCCTCTCCAACCCAACCTAAAGTACAAGTCAAGAAGCATTTAAAACTAGCTGAAATCAACTATCGGCGCAACACAGAATCCAGCCATACCGAGAAAATACAAGAGCTGGATCAGAACTTCAACTATAGCAGCAACAGCGATCGCTATTGGGGTGAACCTGAACTTTCACTGCTATACGGTACCCCACTTTACGAAGCCGCTTCCCCCTCGCAAAAGCTAGCTCTCAATCACCTGTATTGGGTCGGAGGTTATAACATTACTGCTGCGAACGAAACGAATACAGCTCTTTACAATCAAATAACAAAGCTATCCAAAGTAATACGAAGTTCTATAAGCAGTTCTCCATGTCTATTGCTTGTTAGAAACTCAGCATTGCGCTTAGTAGTGGAATTAAGATTTCCATATTAGGAAAAAAGTTTGATTAAAGGATAATTTTTGCCTTAAATTTATTACTTTTTTGCCTGCTCTGACCGTTGATTAATCTCCAAAGTAATACAGGCTATACCCCTATTTCAAAATAACTACTTGTATCATGAAAGACTTCAAAATTCCTAAGTCAGCCGAACAAGTAATTCCCCAAGAAGAAAATCTATTCAAGTCAGTTTTCCTCATCGGACTGCTCGTTGGTTCTTTTGCTCTGGCACAGGTAGGAGTTACCCTAATTGACACTTACTTTTCATCTCATCCTGGGCCAACGCATCTAATCTTTAAGTGGGCGTTTGTTCTCAGTTTGGCGGTACTCAACTGCATCCTATTAACGGGTATGGCGGTGATGGCTCATGAGGGCATCCATAGGGTGTTATTCAAAAGTAGATTTTGGAACGATCTGTGGGGTGGGATATTATCTTCCTTAGCTGGAATGCTCCCTTTTTATGCCAATCGGCAGTTTCATTTGCTCCACCATCGTTACACGCATCAGCCCGGTCTCGATCCGGAGGAACTCTTACATAACCATTCCTTTTGGTATGCCTTTATTATGGGTGGACTAATCGGCATTTATCAGCACTACAAAATAGTTGCGACCCATCTATCAGCCTTTTTTTCAGGTCAGTGGAATAAGGGGCATCAAGGTCTGAAAGATGTTGGTTTTATAAGTCTGGTTGTAACCTTCTATTTTTTTCTTCTGCCAATAGTAGGGATTTCCCCGTTCTATACAATAATTCCCACTCTACTGTTACAGCCGCTTGCACATTCCTTCCGTGCCTTGTGCGATCATTATTCTTTTGCACCTGCCTTTTCACCTGTAGCCCGAAAAAGTTTCAATCAGGAAGCAAGCCTAGAAGATGGGTACCAAATTCTTCAAGACAAGCAACTACAGGTTAATAGCTGGATAATCCTAACCAACCCTCTACTCAGTTGGTTATGGAGCAATGTTAATTATCACCAGATCCATCATCAGTATCCCTACTTATCTCACCGATATCTTCCGCAGATTTTTGAAGCGACAAAACGCCAACAGACTGATGCAATAGTGAAAGGTTACTTCTGTTGTTTAATGGGGTTGAGAAAGATGCCGTATTACTCCAACTATGAAGAGCTTGAATCGTTTTTGTTAGAAGTAAGCTCTGGAAACGCGATTTAACTTTGACCAGTGAGCAGTTTAGAACGAATAAGGAGTAAATCATGAAAGACTTCAAAATTCCTACCTATACAGAACAAGTGATTCCACAGATACAAAATTTGTTCAAGTCAATTGTGTTGCTCGGTCTTCTCGTCGGTTCTTTTTATGTGGCACAAGTAGGGGTCAACGCGATTGATACTTCTTTATTCAATGAACCTGCA
>JBFLZA010000186.1:0-13384 GCA_040756535.1 Cyanobacteriota bacterium | reverse complement strand
ATAGCAACGGTTAAAAAGGCCCTGACTTGATAATCTGCAAGTAATGCCAGCTGACTTGGCTCTAGATCGGCTGTATAGATATCTTCTACGGCTTGTAGGGCTTGAATTTGTTCGGAATCTGACGGATACAAGTAAGGTGTGGCTAAAGGGGTGAAAAGTTGTGGGTTCCACAACTTCGGCCAACCGGACTTCACCGAACCCACAAACATGACTTCACACTGTATAGAGTCGCAGCGATAGATCAAAACGCGATCGCAGCCCAAAAATTGCCGCACTTCTGCCATCGTAGTGTTGAGAATATCTTCTAGGGCCAGCGATTGACGGATGCGCTCCTGTACCCGTCCCATCAATCGCTCTCTCAAATATTGCTGCCGCAATGCCTTTTCACTTTGCTTGCGCTCAATCGCATAGCGAATGGCACGTACTAACAGTTCTCCCTCCCAACACCCCTTTACCAAGTAATCCTGTGCTCCTTGGCGTACAGCTTGCAACGCTAATTCCTCGTTATTCAGACCGGTTAAAACGACGATGGGAATAGTTGGAGCAGCAATATTCACGCTTGCAAGTGTGTCCAAACCCTGGCTATCTGGCAAAGACAGGTCTAATAAAATAACATCAAAGTGTTGATTACTAATACACTTCAGGGCTTCCGAGAGCCTGGGAATCGGTATGATTCGCCATTGTTTGGCACCCGCGTCTACTAAAGATTCTTGTAAAAGTTCAGCATCTTTTCGATTATCTTCTACTAACAAAATGTAGATAGATTGGTTATCCACTTTTGTGACTCTTTCGATTCGGGAGTCATCTACAAAGGCTTTCACCATTGAAAATCAGGTTTAATTATATTTTCTAATATTCTGAATTAATTTTTGTTAAAAAAGTGATTACTTCTTCAATCTTTACGAATTATTAAAACAACTTTAATGTTTTTTGTAAAGAAATATTAATTTTTTTGCTTTTTATTACCGCTATTCGCTTCAAAGGTTGCCCCTCTACACAAGCTGGGTATGCATTTGATGAAGAGCCTCAAAGAGTGGAATTATTACAGAGAGGGAGGTTTAATAGAGAAGCACCAGTGATGGGAAATTGTCTTGCCTTCTAAAGTCTGGAAACGCACTTCGGCGCAATGAGTGGCTGGTTCAGAGAAATTCGGGGTGTAAGAGATCTCAACATGACTCGAAGGCCAGTCTCGGGTATTGGCAATTCTGGCTTGGGGGGTAACATCTACTCCATCAACAAACAGGTGCAACGAGCCTAAATCGCCCCCTTCCCCTAATTTAAAGTTCAAGTTAGCGCCGATAGACTGCACGTAGCTCTGTGCTGATTCCTCCAGAGGGAACACCTTTAACAGTTGGGGAGGATAGGTATCAATTCTGTTAGGTTCAACGACTCCTGCTACTTGTGCAACTCCAGTGGACTCCCTGCTCTTGAGCGGGTTAGCTTGCTCAACGACTCGCGATACATTCGTCCTCAGAGTGCCTACCCGAGAAAGGTAGATGCGCTCTACATCAAGACGATTGGAACCGCGATTCTCGATCGCTTGAATAATCTGCGCCAACGTTTCAGGCGGGACTGGATTGCCAGCAGCATCCAAAGAGATACCGTAGATGTTGCCTTGAGAATCTCTCAACTTAAACCGTGTAATTCCCGTGTCAGTCAAAGTCGTTTCAGCAGCGATGGTGAGTTGGTTAGCTGGGGTGCCTGTAAGCTGGGAGACTTCTAACTTAGCCCTCTGGATCATTGAATGGGTTAGTGTCTGAGCTGTAGTTTCTAGCTTGAGGACAGATACTATTCCTAGCCCGGTCACTAGACAAACTAGGGTTAGCATCAATCGCTTCAAGTTGATAATCAACATTGTTTATATACTCTAATTTTTAATTGCTAATACTACAGTAACTACTCAATAATTCTGAGTATAATCGCTATGGAAAAGTCACCCTATGAAAAAATAAATCTGTGGTGACTAGCCCGCTCAGCTTCTCACTCATGGCAGAAAAATCGTATCAATTTTATTGAATGTGGGCTATTAAAAAGACTTTCAAGAAACCCTTTATGTTCCTTACGCTAGAAACATTAGTGATAACGTAACTCAAGGGAAGCGATGTGTTAGCCTAGCGCAGCTCGCATTATCTTTGCTTCTCCAATTGCCACACCACTTCTGCTCTTTCTCAATGCGTAAGTCCTGCTTTCTGTTCAGTCAGGAACCGTGAATCGGGTCAGCTAAATCAAGCCGGATCGGTGGTGAGCGGGAGAGTCACAAGGGATAGCCAAAAATCGACCGTAATTTGAACCACTTCAATAAATTGATCAAGATCCACTGGCTTGGTGATATAGCAGTTTGCTTGCAAGTCATAACTCTGGCGGATATCCTTTGGGGTGGTTGAAGTTGTGAGTACTACCACCGGTAGAGATTTGAGTTTTGGGTCACCTTTAATGACTGCTAAAACTTCATGTCCATTCAATTTCGGCAAGTTCAAATCGAGCAAAATCAGGTCGGGACGAGGTGCACTGCTATACTTGTCATGACGGCGTAGAAACGCCAATGCATCTTCTCCATTTCTCACCACATGCAAGCGATGAGACCTGTGACACTCTTGGAGCGCTTCCCTCATCAGCTCTATATCACTGTTGCGGTCTTCTACTAGTAGAATGTCGGCGGAGTTGCTAACCTTTAAAAGATTGACGAACACCTTGGAAGTAAAAAATATCAGGAATTTTGAAACTTTACGAAACTCAGAATTCTATGCCTTATCCTCATCCTGCCAAGGACTAATCCCAAATCTATCCCCTATAGGGCTAAATTGAAAGGAAGCAATGTCTCTCTTGGGAATGGTGAAATAGAACGTTGACCCCTCTCCCATTTTAGACTCGACCCAAATCCGTCCGCCATGACGCTCAACAATTTTGGCAGCGATCGCTAAACCAATACCAGTACCAGAATACTCTTCCTGAGTGTGCAAACGCTGAAAGATTACAAAAATTCGCTCAGCGTACTTCAAGTCAAGACCAATACCATTGTCACGAACCCAGAACAGCCACTGTTCTTCTTGAGACTCAGCCGCTAGGTGAATCACGGGTGGCTGTTCGCTGCGATACTTGATGGCATTACTGATTAAGTTTTGAAACAACTGCACCATCTGAGTTTCATCAGCCATAATGATGGGAAGCTCACCATGGGTAATTGTCGCTCCACTGTTTGCGATCGCTCCATCCAATCCCCTGACCACAATATCGAATACCGCAGCGCAATCACAAGCAGCGAAAGTCTGAGCCAGCCTGCCAACTCGCGAATACCGCAGCAAGTCATTAATCAACACTTGCATTCGCACTGCTTCTTCCGAGATGTATTGAATAAATCGGTTCCCCTTTTCATCGAGCTGACCCCCGTAGCGTCGGGATAGAAGCTTAGCATAGCTGGCAAGGGTTCGTAACGGTTCTTGTAAATCATGAGAAGCCACATAGGCAAACTGTTCCAATTCCCGATTAGAACGAGCCAATTCCTGGGAGTGACAAGTCGCTTGTTCGAGTAATTGAGCTTGCGCTAAAGCAATACTTAACTGGTCAGCTAATTGTCGTAACAAATCGATTTCAAAGGGGTTCCACTGTCGGGGTGAAGAACACTGATGGACAAATAGCATCCCCCAAATTTTATCTTTCAAAAAAATAGGAACAATGAGATTCGCTTTGATGTTGAATTCTTGCAGCATTTCTAGATGGCAAGAATGGAAGCCAGCCTGCTCTACATTGGGCCAAGCATGAATCTCTTGCTGATATTGCTTTAAGTATTCGCCTTCAAAACAGTAATTGACGAGTTCTCGCCCTAGGAGGCTCTGCCATCCGTTCACAACTGCTTCTGCAAGGACTGTTCCGTTGCAATTTGGCAATAAGCGATAGAACAAAACACGGTCGGCTTGAAGCAACTGCTGTAGCTCTGTGACTGCTGTTTGGAGTATTACCTCAATTTGTAAAGATGCACGGATGCGGAGTGCCATTTCTGCCAACAACTGCCGATACTGAGTTTGACGCTGTAATTCTTGCTCAGCCTGTTTGCGCTCCGTATTGTCTTTAATCATGGCTAGACCATACATCAGTCTTCCTTCTTGGTCGCACACCACACTACAGGTAATATGAGCAAACAATAGGTCGCCATTCTTTTTGAGAAAACGTTTCTCTATTTGATAGCCGGAAATCTCTCCTTTGCAGGATTGCTTAATGTAAGGCAACTCGTAAACCCAGTCTTCGGAATGAGTAATTTCGCCATAATTGAGAGCTTTCAATTCCGTTTCGGTATAGTCCAACATTTGGCAGAAAGCTTGATTTACCTGTAGTAATGTTCCATCAGGAGCAGTGAGAGCCATACCGATGGGAGCCTGAGCAAAAATTTGCCGCAACTGTTGTTCACTCTCTCGCAATGCTACTTCCACTCTTTGGCGCTCTATGATCTCTTGGTTAAGCTGTTGATTTGTCCTGACTAGTTCAACTGTGCGTTCTGACACCACTTCCTCTAAGTGATGGCGGTATCGCCTTAATTCCTCTTCCGCCTGCTTGCGTTGTGTAACATCTGTGCTGATGGCGACAACAACCTGAACGCTCCCAGAGGCATCAGGGATAGGGATGAGAACATACTCGTGCTGTCTCACTCCATCCACCGTTGGGATACTGATTTGACCCCGGAGTGTCTCTCCCGTCGTAAATACAGTTTCCCGCTTTTGCTGGTGCTGTGCGATGAGTTCTGGTGGAAATCCCAGTTCTTGCTCAGTTTTGCCAATAATATCGGACTGCTGCAATCCCAGTGCCTGTAATCCCGCACGGCTGGCGTAGATAAACCGTCCGTCGCGATTGAACATATAAAAATGGTCAGGCGAGGCGGAAAGAATCGTATCCAGGGTTTGTACTTGCTGTTTGAGCTGTTCTTGAAGCGGTTGCAGTTCTGCCTGTGCTTGAGTTAAATCCCCAATTTCAATTTCCTGTAACGCTGGCTCCTCCTTGTCTTGGCGCTGATGTAGTGAGGTGTAATACCAACCGAGGAACCAGCCGAGGAGTAAGGCACAAAAGGCTAAAAGACTACCAAGCAGAAGTTCACTTTCACTCCAGCCGATTGAAGGAAAAAACATAATCAAGAAGGAATTGTCAGCGAAAGAAGACCAAACAGCAGCTAATCGCTCAGATTCAACACCATTGATCAGTGTTCAACATCGCGTTTACTCTGAATCTAACTTGATTTATTGTGCGCGATCGCTGTTCGGGTCTCTAATCCTCCAGCATTAGAAAAGGGAAAGTCTTAAAATCAAGGTATAGGGTAAGCTAAAATCACTGTTCAACAAACCAAGAAAGAAAAACAGCACCTAGAAAAGAGAAGATACAGGGTTCCATCCACACATCCTGGGATGGGTAAAATCTTCTAGGACATAGGTAAGGACATGAGCATTTTTGTTCTGTTCGACGCTGTGGAGCTTCTAGTGTCAGCCTCAAAAGCTAAACTCACTAAGGCTTCTGCCGCATGAACCGCTTCCCCCGTTAGCTAGAGCGGTAGGTGTGGGACTAGAAAACCCCCCCTTGGTGCTTGCACGGGGCGCTTGGAGAATGCCACACTTCCAGTTATACCCTTATTGATTGTTATTAGGAGTTTTGTAGGGGCAGATATATGACATCATATGCAACCTCTTCTGCCAGAGCCGAGATGAGCGAACTTCGGCGTCTAAAAACCTTACTACCACCAGAATTGCAGAGCTGGGTCATGGTAGAAGCAACCACCGAAGTCAATCCCCCACTGCTCCGTAGCGAAGAGATTGGCAGAGACGAGGTTGAGATTCAAGTTGACTTAGTGAAATGGGAGCAGCTAGCGCTTGACCAGCGCAATTTGTTATTTTGGCACGAAGTTGCCCGAATTCAAAATGATACCATCCCTAAAGAGGGTTGGGAAATGGCTGCTCTTGCCATAGGCTTGGGCGGTGCAGTGGGCGAACTTTGGGTACAAGATGGTTTGCTGTTGCTGTTAGCGTTGGCGTTGTGTGGTGTTTCGGGTTGGCGGCTGTTTCAGAAAAACAACGGTGAAAAAACCTTAAAGGAAGCGATAGAAGCAGACGAAAAAGCGATCGCACTTGCCACTCGCTTTGGTTACACTCTACCCAATGCCTACAAAAGTCTTGGCAGCGCTTTAAAAACCCTCGTGGAAATCACCCCCAGTCGGCGTCAGCGGCGCAAGTACGAAGTACGGCTTACTGCTCTTAAAAAGAGTGCGTCCCAAGCCAAGGCAAGAGCGAAAGCTCAACGAGAAGAAACGCTCTAAAGCTGACCGATCATTTTATGGGTCTGTGGCACCACACGCACTGAAGCCAAAGTGCGCTTCATTAAACTTTGCCAAGTAAGAACCTGTTCGGGAGTAGGAGGAAGCAAGAGTCGCTCAGATACATCTAAGGGAGTCATGGGTTGTAGGAATACCGGAATTTTGGGATTGACATCTGCTACCAACTGGGCTGAACGCTCTAACTCAGTTGGGTCAGTGTTGCGGTCAACAATCAACTTGACAAATACCTCCACTGATGCTTTGTAACAAAGTTGCAGAAATTCAGCGTGAGCGAGCCACCTCTGTTCCCCGCTCACACTAGGCAACTTGATATCCATACCTACGGAGTCTAAGTAAGACAAAACGCTCGCTAGCTGTTCAGGACGGTGGCCGCCGGTTTCCAGATAAATTGGCAGTTGAGTGACCTGTCGCAGGAGGGGGAGAAACTCTACCAGAAATGGAGCCTGGAGTAGGGGCTCACCGCCTGTCAAGCTAATGCTATCGTGCAAACCAGGCTGATGCAGCCGTTCAACTGATTGCAAAAGCAAGTTCCCAGACACGGGATTGGGATACGTTTCAAAATTCCGTTGTCCGGGGGTCTGTTCAATACGACACTGGGAGGGAATGCTCCAGGTATGGGCGCTATCACAGAAATAGCAGCGCAAATCGCACAAGGCAAAGCGGATAAATAACTGGCGAGTACCGACGTTAAGCCCTTCGCCTTGAATGGCAGAAAAAATCTCAACGAGACGGGCACTAAGCTTAGTTTCAGGCAAGATTTTCAGATCACTCATGATTTAGCTCCAAAGATGTGGCGAAGTTGAGGATTGTAAGACAAAATATTGGTCAGAACGATAGGTTATAACTGAGTACCAGATGTTTATGGCTGACCCAGTTTCGGAAGCAGGTTTTGAGGTAAAGTGTTTAGACGATACTGCTGTAATGCAGATACCCGTCCGTCTGGCTGGGACTGAAGCTGTGGCTTTTAAAGATGCTTGTCAGCAGCTTTTGCAAGAAAGTTCTCTTCCTGAAGTCATCATTTTCGATTTCGGACAGACGACCTTTATCGACAGCAGTGGTATCGGCGCACTCGTTAGCAATCACAAAAGCGCTCGGCTTAAGGAAATTAAGCTGGTACTCAGGGGAGTACTGCCTCAGGTGATGGCAGTGCTGCAAATGACTGCACTCGACAAAATTTTGACCATCGAGGCTCCGGAGCAACCCGCAACAGCAGGTTCTAATTGGATAAAAACTGAGCTACCCACAACCCACCCTTCTGTACGCTCTAAAGTCAAGCGTGCTCTAGACATTGTTGGGTCAATTATCGGTTTGGGAATTACTGCCATTGCATTTATTCCCATTGCGCTGCTCATTAAGCTCGACAGTCCTGGTCCCATCTTCTTTGGGCAAACTCGCAAAGGTTGGTTGGGAAAGGAGTTTCGGATTTGGAAATTCCGCTCAATGTACATCGATGCTGAAGAACGAAAAAAGGAACTTCTTGCTCAAAATCAAGCTGACGGCAAGACATTCAAAATGGACAATGACCCCAGAATAACGCGGGTGGGTCGCGTTTTGCGGAAAACCAGTTTGGATGAACTCCCTCAATTCTGGAACGTCCTTAGAGGTGAAATGAGTCTGGTGGGGACTAGACCCCCTACACCCAATGAAGTTGACATCTATGAAGTACCTGAGTGGCAACGTTTAGATGTTAAACCGGGTATGACTGGCGAATGGCAGGTTCATGGGCGCTCATCCATACGCGATTTTGGAGACATCATTAAACTGGATTTACGCTACCAGCACAACTGGAGCCTAGCGTATGACCTGAAGCTTATTCTCAAAACAATCCTGGTTGTGTTGCGTAAAGACAGTGGCGCTCTTTAAAAAACCCTGGAATCTAGTTTGGTTAAGGCACAACGAGAAACCTCTCAAACAGTCCTGTCTTCATCTGAAGACAGACTTAAACGCTGTTACACAGGTCTTGGAGTGGTTTGAGGAGTTCACCTCACCACTCGTGCCTCAGCCATTGCAGTCACAATGTCAACTTGCTTTTGTAGAAGGCTTTACCAATGCGGTTCGCCATGCTCATGAGCATCTACCCGAAGCAACCCCGATTGACTTGGAATTGAACATGTTTGCGGACTGCTTGGAGATGCGAATTATAGATCGGGGAAAACCCTTTGATCTACGCTCAAAGCTTCAAGAAGCCCTCGACCACCAGAATAAGTGCGATCCACTGGATAAAGAAGGGGGCAGAGGGCTGATTTTTATGCATCAGTTAACGGATGAGTTGGCTTACCTACGCCTGGATGACGAGCGCAATTGTCTGCTGATGCGTAAACGGTGCGAAAGGAAAAGTTAACTTCAACAGAAAACCTCAAAAGCTAGATTTCAGCTACAGCTCGTTCGATCAAGCGTCGAGCCAAGGTTTGAGTACCTGTGTGTTCAAAATAGTTGGTAGACACATCCAGGAAAGCCCCTAGATAATCCAACTTGTCATCGGCAATATCAACAAACCTTTGCAAATTATTGGCTACTTTTTGTGGATTCAAATCTTTAGACGCCACAAAACCGCTCATCCAACCTTTAACGGAGTCAAAGCTACGACCAATAAAATCAAGCTTGCCACCAGAACCATTACCAGGGATGGCATCGCTAATGCTGCTGAAGCTTGGATTTTTTTCCAAATCTGAAGGACTGACGCCGGAAAGGGTGGATTGGGCTTGGCTGATAAAATCAGGGCCGAGGGGAATCAGACCATCAAAACAAACCAGTGCGGTCATCCGCATCAAATTTTCGCCACTGTAGTCCCCTAAAGAAGCGACAAAGTCTCCAATACTATCACCAGGGATGCCGTTAATTTGGCAGAAGGCAACCAACTCCACCACTAATTTCAAGCACAGATCGATGGTCTGTGCTTTGTCAGCTTTTGGTGTGATTCGGTTTAAGAATCCCATCAGGGGGATTTTTTCGCCCACTTTATTGGCTAGGGCCGCAGCACCAAGAGCATAATCGGTTCTGTCAACGGTTTGGTAAAGCCACATAGCCCGTTGGTAACCCTGAGAGCGGTCATTGTAGAGATAGACCGCTCGATCGCCTATTTGCTGAATGATGGATTCGTCGGTTTCTCCCGTTACCGTGCGAATGGTGTTCTCAAAACCCACCAAATTGTTCCACTCACCCGGAATGACAAAATCGAGTGACCTCAGAGACATTGTGGTGAGGTTGTTCGTTGGCAGTTCATCAACGAGTTCGTATATGGATTTGCTCATGCAGGCTCCTTTTAGGAAATTTTAAGGGTTGTAATGACTACGAAACGCGATCACTTAATGGCGTCGTGCGACTCTAATGCTTCAAGAGGGCTTCCGTCAGCCTTTCGTACTGCTGATCAACGGAGACGGGCAAGACCATTGAGGTCAAACTTCTGTAACCAAGCTTCGCGATCGATCTGGGTAAAAGAGGGGTCACGGGAGAGGACTTTCACTTGGTAGCGATTATCGACGAGGACGGCAGTTTGAGTATTGCCAATTTCCACAGCTGGATAACCGGCGATTTTTTTAGTGCTTTGCTGGAATTTCGCGGCTGCCGTTGGGGTACTAGTCGTATCAGAAATGGCCAGCATTGCCACATCCTTACCCCCTTGTTTTAACTTCGCTTCAGAAAAACCTTTTTTCTCTTGAGTAAAGACACGCTCATAGCCATTACCGGCTTTAGGGAAAAACTTATTAAATTCAGCTCCTTGTGTCGCATTTTTGGCAACAGCTTGACCGCTTCTCTGCTGAGAGCTTTCCTGTTGGGCTTGCTCAAAACGAGAAGGCGGCTGTTGGGCACAGGAGGTTACCAGAAGTAACAAGCTCAACAGCAAGGGAGCCAAAATTTTACGCAGACGTGGGACTCTCATGGTTCTCTCCTTAAGGGTAGAGGTTCTGGTTCCAATTTTGGCTTACGGCTTGTTAATCTGGATCATCCCGCAGTTACATCATTAAGACTTGACAATAGCAGGTATTACTAATTATTATCTCCACTCTGGCTAAAGCACGCTCAGCGTAGGCTAGAAAGAGAAGCGTCGGCGATCGCAGTGAAAGCCCTCGTCCACCTTCCAGGAGTGCATCGTAGCAGTCATATTGAGTCAAGACACGAAGAACATTGAAAAATACAGCTAGGTTGAGATCCGCTCATAAGCTGACCCCATATCAGTGTTCTTTACTCCAAAAAAGCCGAGAGGTCACAATAGGTGGTTGATTTTTGGCAAACTGCACTTCCAGAAACTTTGGTAATTTTAGAAATTCGACGAGTGAGTTAGGAAGGTCTCCCTGAGGGGATTGCCTCCAATCTGGCAAGGAATTTTCAGGCGACATGAAGGCAAACCGCAGGATAGCCTGGAGAGACTTCCTATAACACTCGGTACGTATCTACCCAGATTGCAACTTCAAATCTATGCGCATTCTGATTTATTCCTATAATTATTTTCCGGAACCCATTGGGATTGCTCCCTTGGTCACCGAGTTAGCAGAAGGTTTAGTAAAACGAGGACACCAAGTTCGGGTTGTAACGGGTATGCCTAACTATCCTCAACGTCAAATTTACGAAGGATACCGGGGCAAGTTCTACCTAACCGAACTTACTAATGGTGTTGCTGTTCAGCGTAGTTATGTCTGGGTTCGTCCCAAACCGACGTTACTTGATCGCCTATTACTAGAGCTTAGCTTTGTTGTTACCAGTTTTATCCATGCTCTAAGAGGTGAGCGCCCGGATGTTATTTTCATCACCATACCTCCCTTACCCGTTGCTGTTCCCGCAGCGCTTTTGGCATGGATACACCGAACACCAGTGGTGTTAAATCTGCAAGACATTTTGCCTGATGCGGCTGTTCACGTTGGTTTGATAAAAAATCCCAAGCTCATTCGCGTTTTTGAACTTTTAGAACAGTTTGCTTACAAGATAGCCACAAAGACGAGTGTTATTGCCGAGGACTTTGTCGAACACTTAATCAGCAAAGGGATTCCTGCTCATAAAATCGTGCAAATCCCCAACTGGGTTGATGTCAATTTCATCCGCCCCCTGCCAAAAGAAAAAAATGCTTTTCGCGCTGTCCATCAGCTTGATGGTAAGTTTATTGCGATCTACTCCGGTAATATTGCCCTCACACAAGGCTTAGAGACTGTGATCGAGGCGGCTTGTCGCCTTACTCACATTCCAGATATTGCCATTGTGATTGTAGGAGAAGAAAGAGCTTTGCAGCACTTGCATCGGCACTGCGAGACTTGTGGTGTAAAAAATGTCACCCTGCTACCGCTTCAACCTCGCGAACAACTTCCAGAAATGCTAGCAGCAGCAGATGTTGGGTTGGTGGTACAAAAACAAAACGTCATTTCCTTCAATATGCCCTCCAAAATTCAAGTGCTGCTGGCGAGTGGTCGCCCTCTCATAGCCTCCGTTCCAGCTAATGGTACGGCTGCTAAAGCTGTAGAAGACAGTGGCGGCGGTATTGTCGTCCCTCCAGAAGAGCCAGATGCCCTAGCCGCAGCGATTTTAGAGCTGTATTACCACCCTGAAAAAGCTAAAGTTCTGGGGGAAAAGAGCAGACAGTATGCCCTGGAAAACTACACTCTCGAACAAGCTCTCGATGAGTATGAGAAACTCTTTGCTGCTGTTCAGAAGGCTTAAGCTAAAATAGGGGCAACGACTCGCTCTCCTGGTTGCTGGGACGTAAGACGTTACCCATTAACCAGGAAAAGTTCATAGCTTTCCGGGCGCAATTCAGCAAGGCGTCAACCGTATGCCCTGCTGGAGGGTGGCACGTTAAGAAAGCGGGTTGAGGAAAAGCTAGTCCCTTTACACCAAACTTGTGTGAAGGCTCATGTGCTAGCTATCATCATACCCCCACTACCAACAGATTGCCGATTTTAGACGTTGCCTTTAGGAGTTTTTTAATGTGATGCGCGATCAGGTCTTAACCTGGTTAGCAGATAACGTTCCTGCTTCTCGGCTACAGCATATTTTAGGTGTTGAGCAAATGTCGGCTGAACTCGCTGGGCATTATCGCCTGGATGTCGAGAAAGCCGCTTGGGCCGGATTAATGCATGACCTAGCAAAATACTTTAAGCCGAGGGTCTTGTTGCAGATGGCAAGGGAAGAGGGGATAGAAATAGACCCAGTCTCGGAAGCCCACCCTCATCTATTGCACGCTGATGTTAGTGCCATTGTTGCCAGACAACAATTCGGAATGCAAGATGAAGAGGTATTACAAGCGATCGCTCATCACACTTTAGGGCGTCCCGGTATGAGTCGATTAAGCTGCGTGGTGTTTCTTGCTGATAGCTTAGAACCTAGTCGGGGCAATACACCGGAGTTGCAACGATTGCGGCAAATTAGCCAACAAGACTTGTACAAAGCCATTTGGCTAACCTGCGACTACTCGTTGAGATTCCTGCTGGATAGTCGCTGTTTGGTTCACCCACGCACGATTTCCACACGGAATTGGGCGCTTGGTGTGTCAAGCCAAAAGATGGAAGGAAAAAACTCACTCGATGACGCTTTAACGGCTTAATTATAAAAGTGAAGCTTGATTTACATTCACAAGAGTTACCCATAGTAGCCCAAGCACTGCACCGATTAAATTGTTGATTTAAATAGGTCTTGTTTTGAACAAGGAAATTAGGATTGCATGAGAGATCAATTTAATATGCCTTCTACCTTAGTTTCTACCAATACTCAAAAACCCGATTTGAGCAGGGAATTGGCATTGACCATGGCTCAAGCCGCAGATGACCGCAAGGGCGAGGATATTACCATCTTGCGGGTAGCTGAGGTATCGTACCTGGCTGACTACTTTGTGATTGTGACCGGATTTTCCAGGGCGCAGGTAAGGGCGATTGCTCAGGCGATTGAAGAGAAAGTGGAAAAAGAATATCTTCGGCAACCGCTCAGAGTTGAAGGGAAAGGGGAGAGTAACTGGATTCTTCAGGACTACGGTGAAATCATCGTTCATATCTTGCTGCCTCAAGAGCGAGAGTTTTATAATTTGGAAGCGTTCTGGGGGCACGCGGAACAGATTGAATTTCAGGCGTCTCAACCGCAACAGTAAGTAAAAAATGA
>JBFLZA010000185.1:0-13393 GCA_040756535.1 Cyanobacteriota bacterium | reverse complement strand
CAACCACAACCCTTGCACCTTCTTGGGCAAAACGTTCAGCACAAGCTTTCCCCAACCCTGAAGCCGCACCCGTGATCAGTGTCACCTTGCCCTTTAGCCTATCCATACCCCTAACCTCCTTCAACCTGCATAGGGCACGGCATTGCCGTGCCCCTACGAAATGCTCTATTGCACTTACTTGAAAATCACTTTAGATTTCGGATTGGTTATAAATCCTTGCATCCAAAATCCAAAATCCAAAATTCTACGCTCCTCCGCGCAGCTTATCCAACACACCCCGATCTTCTAACGTTGAAGTATCACCCGCAACTTCCTGACCGGCTGCAAGATTTCGCAGCAAGCGCCGCATAATCTTACCCGATCGCGTTTTAGGCAGAGCGTCCGTAAACCGAATCTCACCCGGACGTGCGATCGCACCAATCTCACTGACAACGTGCTGTTTCAGTTCTTTTGCCAACTCTTCACTAGCAGTATGCTCACCTTCTAAAGTGACAAAGGCAAAGACTTCTTCCCCCTTCAATTCATCCGGTTTACCCACAACTGCCGCCTCAGCAACAGCAGGGTGAGACACCAACGCTGACTCAATTTCCATCGTCCCCAATCGGTGTCCAGCAACGTTAATCACGTCATCGACGCGCCCCATCACCCAGTAGTAACCGTCTTCATCCTTCCTGGCACCATCTCCTGCAAAGTAGAAGTACTGTCCATCCTTAGGTGCAATGTGTTCCCAATAAGTGCGACGGAAGCGATCGGGGTCACCATATACCGTTCGCATCATCCCCGGCCAAGGGTGCTTCACCACCAGATAGCCTCCTTGATTCTCCTTAACCGAATTACCGTCTAAATCTACAATATCCGTGAGAATTCCTGGGAAAGGCAGAGTAGCAGAACCGGGTTTGGTGGGAATTGCTCCGGGTAAAGGCGTAATCATAAAGCCGCCTGTTTCCGTTTGCCACCAAGTATCGACAACGGGGCAGCGTCCACCCCCAATCACGCGGGAATACCACATCCAAGCTTCTGGGTTAATCGGTTCACCCACGGTTCCCAATAATCGTAACGAGGAAAGGTTCCGGGTTTTGGGATGGTGTTCGCCCATCTTAATAAAGGCACGAATTGCTGTTGGTGCCGTATAGAAGATATTGACACCATGTTTTTCAATCACATCCCAGAATGCGCCCGGATTAGAACCACGGGGAGCACCTTCGTACATGAGTGTGGTAGCACCATTCGACAAGGGGCCATAAACAATGTAGCTGTGGCCCGTAATCCAACCCACATCCGCCGTACACCAGTAAACATCGGTATCTTGGAGGTCAAATGCCCATTTTAGGGTCATGTGGGTGTAGAGGTTGTAACCTCCCGTGGTGTGAACAACACCCTTCGGTTTGCCGGTACTACCACTGGTATAAAGGATGAACAGCAAATCCTCACTATCCATCGGTTCGGCAGGACAATCGGCAGATACCCCTTGCTGTAAGTCATGCCACCAGTGGTCGCGTCCGGGTTCCATCTGGATTTTCTGCGCCGTGCGTTTGACAACCAGGACGTTTTCAACGGTTGGTACAGCGCCATTGGCTAAGGCTTTGTCTACTTGCTCCTTAAGGGGAACGATCGCATCCTTGCGCCAACCCCCATCGGCAGTCACCACTAACTTAGCTTCACCATCAATTAAGCGATCGCGCAACGCTTCGGCACTAAATCCCCCAAATACAACACTATGGGCAGCACCAATTCTTGCACAAGCCAGCATTGCGATCGCCGCTTCCGGAATCATCGGCATATAAATGCCCACGCGATCGCCTTTTTTCACGCCCAACTGCTTTAAGACATTGGCAAACTGACAGACTTCCCGATGCAACTGAGCATAAGTCAGAGTCTTTGAATCTCCGGGTTCACCTTCCCAAATCAACGCCGCCTTATTCCGACGCCATGTTGTGAGGTGTCTGTCAAGACAGTTGTAAGAAATATTAATCTTTCCCCCAACAAACCACTTCGCAAAGGGGGGTTGCCAATCGAGTACCGTATCCCACTTTTGGAACCAGTGTAACTCAGTTTCAGCTAAATCTGCCCAAAACTTCTGAGGGTCAGCTTTTGCCTTCTCGTAGAGTTGCTGGTACTCTTCTAGACTTTTGATGTGAGCTTGTGATGAGAACTCAGCAGGAGGCTGGAATAAGCGCTTTTCTTGAAGAATTGATTCTATGGTGGACTCAGACATAGGACTAAAAATTTGGCAGTAGTCGAACTATGGTAGCGTGGGAATTATCCCTTCCCAACGATACTTTGTTCTTTATCCAGATTGATGACACAGTAGTTTGAGTTTTTTTAAGAGAATGTTCGACCATGCCTTCTCCTACTTTCCTATGAATGTATATTTCTCAAATGAGAATTACTGTAATCTGTATTGGGAGAATTTTATAATAATTGCTGAAAATAGCAGGTCATGAAAGTCAATGGATTTGAGATTTATAATTTGAAATCTTGGATTGTTTTAGGTATAAAATAAAAATTATTTGTCCACTTCTTCCATATAATTTACTATTTTTTGATAAATCTCTGCATTATTTGTAGGGTGAATGATAATCTGAACTTTTCCATCTGGTAGCCAAAACATCAACCGACCGTTTTCAGTCTTAGTAAAACTACTGATGCAGTCCAAATCAACTATATAAATATTTCGCTCAAAAACAAATTTAATCCAATTGTGCTTCATCTTGGGTAGGTTGCTTCGATGCCATCAGAATCAGGCTGAATATAAGAATTTCAACAAAAGGAGAGTGAATTATTCGGTTGAGTATTTAATTAAGAATTAGGATGTTTCTTGGGAAAAAACGGTAGGGTTGGCAGTAAATAGCAAAAAAGCAGAAAAAGTTTTTTATAAGTAATCACTTTTATTTTTAATCAGAGAAAAACGGCTAAAACCACGACTGGAGAAAATGTTATCCCAGTTTGGGAGGAGAGATGCATGGAAAGGACGATTCATAGCAAATCGCGTCTTGCTCTAGTAGAGGAAGGCAAGGAGGACTAGGGAAGGGAGGGAGCTCAATATTTTCCGACTTCCCCCCATGGCGGGGGGATCGAGGGGGGGTTCGAGTGGGAGCAACATTGGGTTCAGACGAAAGGTTGTCAGGTTAGCTCCCATAAGCGATCGCTCACAATGAAAACAGTGGTAAACTCTGCAAGTGACTACTCCCGACTTTATAATTTTGACGGCATGGCGACAGGAAATTGGACTGAATCTGCTTATAAGAGCTTTGTCCGCCGTATCCCTGAGTTGATGCCAAAGACTCTTCATAGGGAATTATTGAGACGAGCTAGAGTTTTCTGGGTATCGCCCTAATCATTCCCTATCATGTAAATCCGCAGTGAATTGATAGTCATCGTGTTAGCGACGCCCATCCTGAGGAGGAGAGACAAATCTATATTCTCCGACAGTCGTTGAAAAGACTGATGCTTAACTGAGCAATGTTCCTGAATTACTTAATCGGTCGGATTTTGAAGGGTTCTGAAAAAGTACCACTCCGCCTCCTCCTTGTAGTGCCGTTTATCCTCCAGATTTTCGCAGTTGTGGGGGTTACGGGGTGGATATCGTTACGCAATGGGCAGAAGGCCGTTCAAGACGTTACCACTCAGCTACATCAAGAAATCACTCAGCGTCTACAGCAGTACCTCAATGCTTACCTCAAGGTTCCTCAAATTGCCAACCAGCTAAATGCAGATGCCATTAATCTGGGTTTACTCAATATCCAAGACCTTCCGACTTTAGAACGTCACTTCTGGCATCAACTCCAAACCTTCGATTCTTTAGGATACCTAGCTATAGGTAAAGAGAACGGCGAATATGTCGAAGTTTTGCGCCAAGAAGATGGTCAATTTTTGATCAGAATTAAAGATGCCAAGACAGGTACATCCCGTCATACCTATGCCCTGTCTAATCAAGGACAACAAACTCAGTTTTTACAAAGCGAACCGAACTACGACCCTCGGCTTCGGGACTTTTATCAAACTGCGGTGAAAGCAGGGCGTCCCACTTGGACAAAAGTTTATTTAGGACTCAGTGATAGAGAACTGAGTACCGATGCCGTCCGCCCCATTTACAATGACACGGGAGCACTTCAAGGGGTTTTGGATGCGGGTTCAAGTCTTACCCAAATTGGTGACTTTCTAGGTCGTTTGAAAATTGGCCAGACAGGGCAAACCTTCATCATCGAACGCTCTGGAATGTTAGTTGCCAGTTCTACCCCTGAGAAACCCTTTGTGATAGAAGAGGGTACGTTTAAGCGCCTCCTAGCTTCAGAGAGTCGCAATTCCTTAACCCAACTCACAGCCAAGCATCTACGCCAATACTTTGGAGATTTTTCTCAAATTAACAGCAGTCAGCAGCTAACCTTTAAAATTGACAATCGGCGGCAGTTTTTGCGTGTGACTCCACTGCGAGAAAGTAACACCGATTTAACCGACGCCTCACTCCTGCCTGACTGGCTAATTGTCGTCGTTGTCCCAGAAACAGATTTTCAGGAACGCATTGATGCCAATGTCCGCTCTACCATTCTGCTTTGTTTAGTTGCCCTAGTACTAGCCACACTCGTGGGATGTCTGACTTACCAGTGGATTACCCAGCCGATTCGGCGTCTCACGGTAGCAGCAACAGCGCTTGCCGAAGGGGAATGGCACCAATCTGTACCCGTTGAACGCTCTGACGAACTCGGTGTACTCGCTAGAGCATTCCATCAAATGCGAGAGCAATTGCAAGCCTCTTTTGTAGTCCTTCAAGAGCGACAAGCCGCACTGGCCCAAGCGCAAAAAATTGCCCATGTTGGAAATTGGAAACTGGATGTAACGACTCACACGATTACAGGTTCGGAAGAACTATTTCGCATCTTTGGTTGGGAACCTAGTGAAACGCCAATCCATTACACCGAATATATCAAACAGGTGCATCCAGAAGATACGGAATTAGCAACTCAAGCGTTCTCCCAAGCCATTCATGAAGGTAAACCCTGTGAATTCGACTGTCGCATCAAACGCTCGAATGGTTCAATCCGATATATTTCTACTAAAGGGCAACCTACCCTAGATGCAAAAGGGCAGGTGATTCGGTGTTTCGGGACGGTAATGGACATTACTGATCGCAAATTAGCCGCACAAGCCCTGCAAGAGGCTAAGTTAGATTTGGAAATCCGGGTTCAGGAGCGAACTGCCGAATTGAGCCAAACACTAGAGCAGTTGCAGCAATCGGAAATGCAGCTAAAAGATAAAGCAATTCAACTCCAACAAGCTTTATACGATTTGCAACAAACCCAGTCTCAACTGATTCATACCGAAAAAATGTCCTCTCTGGGTCAATTAGTCGCTGGCATTGCCCATGAAATTAATAATCCGGTAAGCTTCATCTTCGGCAATCTCGCTCATGCCAAAGACTATACGGCTGATCTTTTCGGACTATTGCAACTTTATCAAGAGCATTATCCCTCACCTCCATTGATGATCCAACAGGAAATCGAAGCGATTGAATTGGATTTCTTGAAAGACGATTTTCCCCAACTCCTCGGTTCAATGCAAGTTGGAGCAGAGCGGATTCGCAAGATTGTTAAATCTTTAAGAAATTTTGCTCGCTATGACGAGGCCGAGATGAAAGAGGTTGATATCCATGAGGGATTGGAAAGTACATTGATGATTCTTTCTAGCCGTCTCTCTGAAACCCCCACCCATAGAGAGATTAAGGTGATTAAGAAGTATGGAAAGTTGCCGTTGGTGGAGTGTTACGCCGGTCAAGTGAATCAGGTATTTATGAATATTTTGAGTAATGCGATTGATGCGTTGGAGGACAGGAGAGTCAGCAGCCAAAAGCCAGGCCTCAAGAGTCAGGGAGAAGACAATGGGGCTGTGCCTTGTATTACCATCACCACAGAGATGCTGGAAATGAGTTACGAGAAAGGGCAACGTCCCTCATCTGTTATACCTAGGTTGTTGATTCACATTGCTGACAATGGTTGCGGCATGGGCAAGTCGTTATGTTCTCGGATTTTTGACCCCTTCTTTACGACAAAACCCATTGGTTCTGGAACGGGATTGGGTTTGACAACCAGCTACCAGATTGTTGTGGAGCATCACCACGGTAATATACAGGTCAAATCCGTAGAAGGGCAGGGGAGTGAGTTCGCGATCGAGCTGCCGCTACGGCAAAATTAGCTCATACTTCCTGATGGTGTAAGTTGTCAAGTCGTGCGAACTCCAATTCGTAATTCGTAATTGTTACCCCAGGAATGAATCCAGAGGCTTGGAAGCTCTTGATATTATGCGATCATTATTTTTCATCAATAAATTGAGGGGCATGAAACCTGAATGAATTTGATTACGAATTACGAAGTACGAATTACGAATTATTAAGTCATGCTATCCCAAAGCGAAGTGCGATCGCTTGCACCAGCTTCACCAGTTCAAAGGTTACAAAGATAGCCAGGATGACTGTAACTAAACGATTCATGATGGGGATGTTGCCGTAGCCGAATATAGAGGCGGCGAACTTAATCACTACAATGGATAGTCCAATCAGGACAGCAATTTGCAAAAGGGTCATGTTTTTCTTCGCGATCGACAATCCATATTGAACGATGTTTTGCTCGTCTTGGCAAACTTATACCCTTTCACTTAAGATTTGCTTCACATAAGCAGCTTTACAGATTCTGACGGACGCCTGCTTTCGATTGAAAGTAACGTAGGTTGCTCGATGGTAAAGCCTGAAATGTTGCTTTAGAGGGGGACTGGGGTTCGGCAAGATTTGCGATCGCCCAGAGGCAGCCAGTAATGCAAAGGCTAGAAATAAGACGCTTCATTATAACTCCCTCCAACAACTCGTCTTACTTACCTATCTCTCTGAAGGAGGTGAGGTTATGCAAGAGTTTGTCAATATCAAGGCGATTGGGGAGAGCGATCGCCTTTTTGGCATCCGTCTATTAATTTTAATCTAAAGTGCTTTACAATCTCTATCTTTGGATAGATGTTAGGAAATAAACATCAACTTCTTGGAGGTTATGGGTGCAATGTCTAGCAACCGAAGTCAAACGTCTGAGCCATTGGCACAACAGCAAAAAATACCGACTCCTTGGGGTTATCGCTGGTGGATAGGGATAGCTGTGGCGTTTGGGATAGGTGGTGCGATCGCTTTTTCTGCAAATCCCACCGTTGCCCAGATTACACCCGATGCCACTTTAGGGAATGAAAGTTCGCGAGTTACTCCCAATCCTAACGTAAGGGGTCTTCCTGCTGAACTCATTCAAGGTGGAGCGACAAGAGGGGTAAACCTATTTCACAGTTTCACAGAATTTAATGTTGGTAATGGACAAAGGGTTTATTTTGCTAATCCTGTAGGAATTGAGAATATCCTCAGTCGGGTGACGGGGAATAATCTGTCTAACATTTTGGGAACATTGGGAGTAGATGGGGGAGCAAGTTTATTTTTGCTCAATCCCAATGGCATTATTTTTGGGCAGAATGCACGGCTGGATATTGCGGGTTCGTTTGTGGCGAGTACGGCGAACGCTTTGGCGTTTGAGAATGGAACTGGGTTTAGTGCCACTAATCCAGAAGCACCACCCTTGTTGACGATTAGCTTGACTCCGGGATTACAGTATGGGACGAATCAGCCAAGGGCAACCATTGCCAATTCTGGGAATTTAGCAGTCGGGCAGAACCTAACACTATCGGCTGGCAATCTGGATTTACAGGGTCAACTGCAAGCTGGGAGAGATTTGACGCTATTTGCCCAAGATTTAGTCAAGGTTCGAGATAGTGTTACTCATCCCTTTATTGCTTCATCGGGTGGACAACTGTTAATTCAGGGAAATCAAGGGATAGATATTTTTGCATTAAATCATCTCAATAGTGGCTTTTTCTCCGGTGGCGATATGGTGCTGCGAAGTGCCAGCACTGTTGGAGGCGATGCTCATTACTGGAGTGGGGGCAGTTTTCAGATACAAAAGTTGGATGGCACTTTGGGTAATTTGGATAGTCCCCATGACCCAATTATTCTCGTCAATGGGGATGTGAGTTTAGGAGATTATACGGGCGCTTCCTTACATATTCTGGCAGGGGGAAGTGTAACGCTGGGCAATGTTGAGATTACGGGTACAGATTCCGGCGAGAATACGATTAATCCGAATAATCCTGACCCGTTCCTTGCTAGTTTGGCAACTGTTCCCTTGCCAGATGGAACAACGTTAACAATTGATGGGAGTACTAAATCAACTTTAGACGTAAGGGCGGGAATTGATTGGACAACTTTTCCACCAGGAACATTGGGCAATAGAACTGTTGGGACAGTTGCACCGACTCCTGCTTTTGCCGGGGCAACGAGTGCGGATATTACTGTAAATGGGAATATTAGGGTAGCTCAGCCAAGGGATATTAACCTATCTCAGCCAGAGGGAGTAGTACTGTTAACAAATCAGTATCGACATAATGGTTTAGCTGGGAATATTTTGACTCAAAATATTACTACAGAAGCAAGACACACTTTTGGTATAGACTCTGGCACCATTACTATTAATTCACGCGGTAATATCACCACCAATAATTTAGATTCCTTCGCTTACAATGGTTTTGGTTATCCTGTTAGTGGCGGTGCAATTACCCTTCATGCCAGCAACGGGGACATCACTACAGGAGGAATAGAAGCTTCTACTTCTGTTGACTCTATCTCTGGCAATGGTGGTGACATTAGCTTTACAGCAATTAATGGCAATATTACTGTAGCAGGGGATATAAGATCTACCTCTATTGGTAATTCATCTACTGGAAAGGGTGGTCTAGTTAGCCTCACTGCTATAGGCAACACTCCCAACACAGGAGACATTATAGTTGAAGGAAAGATTGATACTACTGCCTTCTCCAGATATGGAGGAATGCCTTGGGTTAAAGCAAGAATGGGCGAAGGTGGTGATGTTGTTTTGTCTGCTGACAATGTTATTGATGTGGGAATGATTAACATTGCTGGAAATGTTGCAGATCAGACAAATTATAACTATGGAAATATCAATTTAACGGCTAACGAGATTTACTTGGGGGAGGGGCGTGGTAAAACAATTACCCTAACAGCAGCTGACATTATCACCGCTGGTTTTCTAGACTCTTCCTCATTTAAAGACAATGGAGGAACAATCAACCTGACAGCAGGTGGCGATATTAGTGTAGGATTTCTAGACTCCTCCTTTTCTGGAGATGGTACTGGGAATGGCAATGGTGGCGCAATCAATATTACGAGTCGTGAAGGAACCATATTTGCTGAAGATGGTGTAATTAAAAGCACCACTTTTGGAATGGGTAATGCTGGCAACATCAATATACACGCACCGTCGGTTTCTTTAGTCAATACTGAAGTGACAACCACCGCATCAGGTATTGGTAATTCTGGCAGTATTTCCATTGTGGCTAATGACTCTATCCTCCTGGATCGAAGTCGCCTATTTACCTCTGTCGCTCCTGGTACAACGGGTACGGGAGGCAACATTACTCTTGAAGCCCAGTCAGTTTCTCTGAGCAATTTCTCGTTTATCGATACTGCCACCTTCGGTCAAGGTGATGCAGGAAATGTGCTAATTCAGGCAGAAGAGTTAGTTTCACTTGACAAAAGCAGTATCTTTAGTATCACCGCAGGTCAGGGAAATGCAGGTAAAGTAACTGTACAAGCGAGGGAGAATACCTTAGCTCCTAACGTGACATTAACTAACCGCAGTAACATGAGTACGGCGGTAAATTCAACAGCACAAGGTAATGGTGGAGATATTCGTATCAATGCACGTTCCCTAGATATTACAGGTGGCTCTCAACTCCAAGCTTTGACACGCGGAGAAGGTGATACAGCTAATACTAGGGGAAACTCAGGCAAGATTGCGATCGCTGCTGATTCTGTAGCTATCTCTGGTATCAGTGCTGATGGTTTTTTAAGCGGCGTGTTTACCTCGACAAATGCAACTAATAGCGGTAAGGGCGGCACTATTAACATTACAACTCCGGGTACACTGCTTGTTGCTGATGGAGCTGTTTTAAGTGCTCAAACTGCTAGCACATTTGGCGGCGGAGATATCTTTGTACAAGCGAATCAAGTAGAGTTGAGAAATGGGGGACAGTTTCTGACCAGTACCACCAGCAGTGGACAGGCGGGTAACATTACGGTTGAGGCAGCAGAACGTGTCACTATTTCTGGTACTGACCCCAACTTTAACAACCGAGTTTCTCCGAATACGCTGGTTCCCGCTTGTGCGGTAGCGGGTATTCCTTGTGGAACTAGCACTAATCCTGACGTAGATTTTTCCACCAGAATTCCCTATGTATCCATCTCAGCTACAGGCACGGGTGAAGCTGATATCTACACATTTGAAGTCGCGGCAGGAACACGGGCAATTTTTGACATCGATAATGGAGACAAGCCTCCAAGTCCACCTCTGTATCAGGAAAACCTAGAGAGTGTGAATACTTGGATTACTCTGTTGGATAGCCAACAAAACGAACTAAGAACAAATGATGATGCCTTAGTCAGTCTGGGGGAAGGTGGAAGCGAAGCAAGAACGACAGGAGGCAAACTTAGTTTAAGTCGAGATTCTTATTTTAGGTATGTGTTTACTGAACCTGGACGCTACTCTATCGAGGTTTCTGAAGCTAATGGTGAAGGAGTTAAAGTCGGTGGCACCTATACTCTCCAAGTTTCACTTGAGACTCCTAATGTTACAGGTAGTGTAATTGATGCCAACCCTGCTAGTGGTTTATTTGCCCGTACTCAAGGCGATGGTGCAGCCGGGAACGTCACAATTAACACACAGCAGTTGAGCGTCACAGATGGCGCACAGGTTTCGGCTTCAACCTCTGGCAGTGGACAAGGAGGAAGTTTGACAGTAACAGCGCCTCAAGCCATTACCCTGAGCAACAATAGCCAGCTCTCTGTGGAGACAAGTAATGTTGGTGCAGCAGGTGATGTGAAACTTTCAACTGACACTTTAACCGTTGAGGGGGGAGCCAGAGTTACTGCCACCGCTACTGCCACTGCCACGACTACAGAACAAGGCGGTAGCATCAGCGTCAATGCCAATCAGTTTAACCTCTCAGATACAGGTGGTTTATTAGCTGAAACACAAGGAGCTGCACCTGCTGGTTCATTAACGTTGCAACCCTACAACAACGAGCAGAGTTTGACAGTACATCTCCAAGACGGAGCGCAGATATCAGCATCTACCTCCGGCAGTGGTACGGGAGGAAGCTTAACAGTCACTGCACCTGAATCTATCACCATTACCGGTAATGGCACTCTAGCAGCTACGGCCCAAGCATCTAGCACTGGACAAGCCGGAGATGTGAAAATTACTACACCCCAGCTAACTGTTGCCAATGGAGCGCGAGTATCAGCATCCACCAACTCCACTAATCCTGAAGCGATAGGTGGCTCTCTGGAGGTGCAAGCCGAGCAAGTTAACCTGAATGGAAATAGCAGCTTATCGGCTGGTACGACAGGGGCAGCACCAGGCGGAAACTTAATCATTCAGCCGCTTGGTAACAGTCAAACCTTAACCGTAAATTTCCAAGATGGGTCAACCGCTTCAGCCGCCACCTCTGGCAGTGGCAAAGGAGGAACCGTAACAGTTACAGCCCCCCAAGAAGTTATCCTCAGTGGTAATGGCTCCCTCATCTCAGCGGAAACGACAGGCAGCGGCACAGGCGGTGACATCAGCATCGAGACAGGACAATTGACCATTCGGGATGGAGCGCAGGTTCGGGCTAGCGCTTCTAGTTCGGGCAACGGGGGAAATTTAACGGTTAATTCCTCTGATTCAGTGCAACTAAGGGGTGAAAATAGCGGTCTTTTTGTCAATGCTACTGCTGGCAGTACCGCCGGAAACTTAACCGTAACAACGCGGCAGATGAGTGTCTTTGATGGCGCACAAGTCACCGTCAGCAGTCCCTCCGGACAAGCCGGCAATCTTTCCATCACGGCTGATACTCTCCTCCTCAACCGAGGTACACTTTCTGCTGTCACCGGAACGAGTGGTGCTGAAGGCGGAGCCAATATCACCCTCTCAGGCTTAGAATTCCTACGAATGGACAATGAAAGCCTCATCTCCGCCAGCGCTCTAGAAAATGCTAACGGTGGCAACATTAGCATCCACTCCACCTTCATCGTTGCCACACCCCCAACAGGCTCTCAAGGTAGCGACATCATCGCCAATGCAGAACACGGCAAGGGGGGACAAGTCAATATCACCACTCAAGGACTCTTCGGTATCGAATTTCGGTCTGAACTCACCCCCGACAACGACATTACTGTCAGTTCCACCTTCGGTTTGTCTGGAGAATATATCCTCAACTCCCCTGGCATTGACCCCAGTCGAGGATTAGCCGAATTACCCACTAACGTCACAGATGCTACAGAATTAATTGACCGACGCTGTACTCCTGCTAGGAGAAACGACCAACGCAGCAGCTTTACCATTACCGGACGTGGTGGTATCCCCTCCAGCCCCAACGATACACTTCAAGGGGAGTCTGTGATTACTAATTGGGTTACCCTCGACTCTGAAGAGGAGAATAACACGCCCTCAACACCGACAACGCCTAAAAGTTCTGTCCCCCAACAACTGGTAGAAGCACAAGGCTGGCTCATCAATGAGCAAGGACAGGTTGTCCTGACGGCTACTGCACCGCAGGTAACGCCCCAAGACAAGTGGCTTTCCCCTCCTGAGTGCAACCCTCCCCAAAATGATTTGTGAAGGCGAGATTCATCTTTCTTCCTCCGTGGAGGCTCCCGTTATACAAAAATCTGCCGGATATAACCAAAGCTGTCTGCAGACGCGATCGCATTCGTTCTATCTGTAAAAAAATATTACACTTTTCTGAAAAATCGATAAATCTGTGTATGCAGGTTGGATTGGCATCGCTCCCAACTGCATAAGGTCAATGAGCTCCAGAGATACATATAATTATTGGGCTTTTCTAGCATCGCTCAAACCTAGCTGAAGGGAGGTGACAATAGATAAGGAAGGAAAAGGCTGAAAATCCGAACTGAGCCTTGCTAGCCTTAGCCTATATATCTGTAGTGATACTATCCGGCGCTGTTATTCAACGAAATCGCTATGAGTGATGCATCGAGATATTGGACATTGGTAAGAATTGATGCGGCTGGACAATGCAAAATCGAGCCAATTGCATCAGCCAAGGCGTTTTTCTTAGCCTCATTTCCTGAATACCTGCCTCACAGCGAAGTGTCGGATGCCCCGATTCAGCGCCAACTCCGACATTGGATGAGGGAGGCTGGGGAGGGACAAGGAATGAAAGCCGTCAGTGTCGGCAACAACAATGAGGCGAATAGACCTTTCTTGGCCAAACTTTGTCTACAATGCTTTATCTCCGG
>JBFLZA010000184.1:0-13418 GCA_040756535.1 Cyanobacteriota bacterium | reverse complement strand
TGCCCATGCCGGAAACAGAGATTCGGATTGTTGACCCCGAAACTCGTCAGCCTCTTCCCCAAGGACAGAGGGGTTTGGTCATGGTGCGAGGGCCGCAGGTGATGCAAGGCTACTATCAGAAGCCAGAGGCTACAGCTAAGGCTATCGACTCAGAAGGTTGGTTTGATACGGGGGATTTGGGTTGGATAACCCCCCAAAATGACTTAGTACTGACGGGTCGGGCTAAAGATACGATTGTGTTATCGAATGGAGAAAATATAGAACCCCAGCCGATTGAAGATGCTTGTCTGCGTAGCCCTTATATCGATCAGATTATGCTAGTGGGTCAAGATGAGCGATCGCTCGGTGCTCTGATTGTTCCCAATCTCGATGCTTTACAACAATGGGCAGCCTCTCAAAATCTGTACCTACGTCTTCCGGAGTCGGTTGCTAAGCCATCAGAAGCGCCTCCAGACGAGTTCCGGACGGTCATTGACCTGCAGAGTAAAGAGATTCAGAGCTTATTTCGCAGCGAATTGAATCGAGAAGTTAAAAATCGTCCTGGCTATCGCCCAGATGACCGCATTGGTGTATTTGAGCTGATTTTAGAACCATTTTCTCAGGAAAATGGCATGATGACTCAAACCTTGAAAATCAAACGACCCGTTGTCACGGAACGCTATCGCGATATTATTAACGGGATGTTTGCCTGATCGATTACAAAAGATAGAGGGTTGGCTAAAGTCAGTAGTCACTAATCCTTGAGCCTAAGCTGCGCCCCGCTAGCTTACGGCCCATTTCAAGGAGTGCTAACATTCTTCGGACTTTTTTGACTTCCTCTCCTTTCGGCGATCCTCCGAAGTAGGAACCTGAAAATTTTTAAACCTTAGCGCAATGCATATGGACGAATTTAAGTCAAACTTACTCTTGAAGCGACCAGTCAATATCAAAGCCATCGTCACACCTCGATGGAAGGAAGAGGTTCAGCAACAACTTCAGTCGCAGATTAACCTCCTTGACTCTCAGTTGCAGCAATTGGATATGCAGGGGCAACGGGCGATCGCAGAACTTCAAAAGCAATCGTTGCAACCCCCTGGCCCTCAGACCGCGCAACAAATTGAAAATATTCAGATGCAGGTCAATCAAAAGAAAAGCGAACTGCTAGAACAGAAAAATCAACAGCTACAGCAGTTGCAACAAGTGCAGATGCTGGAACTGGATCAGGAGGTTAATCAAGGCCAGATGGAAAGCTATTTCCGTGTGGAACTAGGCGATAACTTGATCAGAAAAATGAATGTAGAAATTCTCCTGCGGGATGGCGTTGTAGAAGAAATTCGCGGCGATATCTAGGTAACGCTAAGCTGTTGCGAATATACTTTGCATTTGATCGGGTGAGGGTAAAAAAAGCGCAAGGCTTGATTGATCTGGCTTTGCCCTTTAACCTTTCCGGTCGATCTGCAATTTGTAAGCACGACAGCTTAGGAGCTGTCCACAAATAATTTCGCATTTTCTTTCTTTGGGCTAAGGCTTCCGTAAGAGTTCGGTCTATGGACAATATTTGAAGATGCCGTGCCCCTACAAACGATGGATTTGTTTTTATACGCCCCCTTAGTCAAGCGGGGCGATCGCTATCAACAAGGTTCAGGGTCATCTACTGACACAATTGGGTTGACCAATCTTGATGACCGCGTCCGGGTTGGCAAGTAAACTGGGAGCCAGCCCATACTATTTCCCACTGCTTGCCAGTTTGGGAGGCTTTTGCTATTGGTGCTAATTCAACAAGATATCGCATACCACGCACCGAATCATCTGCAACACCCGTTTGGGTAATCAGGACGATAGCGCGATCAGATTGAGGATACTTGACGCTTACGTCTCGCGAACCGCCTTCTGAATCAATATCACCAAAAGCAGCTAGAGCGATCGCTTTTGGGTCATTACCAATGAGAGTATTGCGATCGGTGAATTGAGATAGAGCAATGGGTTTGTAATTTTCCCGGTTTACCTGTACGCTAGTGGCAAAAGTCTGCGCGATCGACTGATCTTGATTTAGGGTTTGGCTAGGTTGACGAACAGGGGATTGAGTGTTGGGTGGTTCTATGGCTTGTGGTGTCAGTGCTGAACGATTGACTTCTGGATGATTTCCCTGCACACGGGTCTGATTGCAAGCGCTTAGCGTCATTGCCACACTGACTAGTAGTACAAAGGAAATTTTCAACTGACCCGACATGGTATTGAACAGCAGCGATGCTGCAGGATGAAATGGCAGCTACTCTATAAGACAGAATATAGGGGAGTAATGTTCCGAGGAGACCTGGGGAAAACCCTGTAATTCTGATACTTTAAGCCTTTTCCTTGCTAGCCTGTCAACTTAATATTTCTTTATTGTTGTGGCATCTAGATGGGAAATTGTCCTTTCTCGACGAAGCGCTAGCGATGGAAATTTCGATGAGTTCACCAAACAACTCTTGGCGATGGCTACTGCAAAATGTTAGAAATGCGTTTTGGGGTACTGATTCTTCTAGACTAATAGTTCTAGAGCCGTTCCTCAAGCTAAAATGCGATCTGGCAAAAAGTATCGTTCGCCTTAGATTCAGTTAATTCGGGAAACCACCTCATGATTCACGACGTTTTCATGCCCGCCCTCAGTTCCACGATGACCGAAGGCAAGATTGTTTCTTGGGTTAAATCCCCAGGGGACAAAGTTGAGAAAGGTGAAACCTTGGTGGTGGTTGAGTCTGATAAGGCGGATATGGATGTTGAGTCCTTCTATGAAGGCTATCTGGCTATTATCACCGTACCAGCAGGTGAATCAGCTTCTGTTGGTTCCGCGATCGCTCTTGTCGCAGAAACGGAAGCAGAAATTGAGACAGCCAAGCAACAAGCCGCTCAATTGGGTCAAGCCACCCCTGCTGCCACAGCTGTAAAAGAAACAGCATCGACGCCAGAACTAGTAGCAGCAACGCCAACATCGGCTCCAGACACACCAAGCCGTCGTAATGGACGGATTATCGCCTCGCCCCGCGCTCGCAAGCTAGCCAAGGAATTGAGCGTCGATTTAAACACCCTAAATGGCAGTGGCCCCCATGGGCGAATTGTCGCTGAGGATGTGGAAGCTGTAGCCGGTCAAGGCAAGGCTCCCGCACCTACTCCAGTCGCTGCAACAGCCGCACCCGCTCGGACACCAACGGCTACACCAGTAGCCCCCGCAGCAAAAGCCGCACCAGTACCGACGCCAGCCGCTCCTGTTGCTGTATCTATGGGTGAACTGACACCGTTGAATACCCTGCAAAATGCAGTGGTACGCAATATGGTTGCCAGCCTTCAGGTGCCTACCTTCCACGTTGGCTACACCATCACTACCGACGCTCTGGACAATTTGTACAAAAAAGTCAAGTCTAAGGGTGTTACGATGACGGCACTGCTTGCCAAGGCAGTCGCTGTTGCCTTGCAGAAGCATCCCTTAGTGAATGCTAGCTATACAGAACAGGGGATTCAGTATCACAGTAGTATTAATATTGCCGTAGCGGTCGCTATGCCAGGTGGGGGATTGATTACTCCAGTGTTGCAAAATGCTGATCAAGTGGATCTTTATTCCCTATCACGCGGTTGGAAAGACTTAGTCGAGCGTGCCCGACTCAAGCAGTTGCAACCGGAAGAATATAGCTCTGGTACCTTTACGCTATCGAACTTGGGAATGTTTGGCGTCGATCGCTTTGATGCTATCCTGCCACCCGGACAAGGGTCGATTTTAGCGATCGGGGCATCACGTCCACAAGTTGTGGCAACTGAAGACGGCATGATGGGGGTACGGCGTCAAATGCAGGTAAACATTACTTGTGACCACCGTATCATTTATGGTGCAGATGCAGCCGCCTTCTTGCAAGACTTGGCGAAGTTGATCGAAACCGACCCACAATCGCTGACGCTGTAGGATGAGGAGCTAAAACTGCGATCGCCAACGGGTAGGGTCATAAGTTGTTGGTTGAGACTGACGCTCCAGAATCTTTGGCAGATCACCAACTGGTGCATGACCGCACCCCGCCAAACCGACGGGTAAAAGTGATAGGGAGGGTATAAAAAACATACCCTCCTTGTCTAGTCTGTGCGTAATAGTGAGTATCACCCAACTCAGAATTTTAGATTTTCCTTTCACAGATTAGAAAAAAAGGGGTTTGAGATAGGGACAAATGTGGATTTTTTTTGTATCATCATCCATAAGGTAGATGACAAAGTTCTGTTCCTCAAAGCCAAAAATTTCTTGAACTATGGATAATCAGACCCTGAGCGCCCAACTCGATAAGCGAGTCATTGACTTATGGCTGGATTGTTTAGATGGGCTTCATAAGGAAGCACTCAAGCCCTGTGAACTCTCCCTCGAAAGCTACAAAGTCAAAAATAGCTTGGGAATTTTATTACAGTACCGTGCAATCCGGATTGAATGCTTCAGCGAAGACCTTCGCAATGCTTTGATGATTGGGTATCGCTATTATGCCACTAAAGCCCATACCTTAGGGTTTGATATCTGTTTGAGCGTTAATGGTGAATGGTCAATTGCATACAATGGTGGGGCGGTTCGCTAATGAGTTAGCTATATCGTCAAAGTCATTGTTCATTAATGCGTCGAGCTGTGCGGTTACGGTTACTTTCATAGCTTCGGTTCAACTTGAGGATTATCGTTGAGATAGCTGAGAAATACCGAGCACTTTTGTATCTTTGGATTAGCACTTTATTTTTGCCTTCGCCGTTGAGTAGCTTTCTACCCTACTTCAACGGCTGTAGGGCTTTTGCGTTTCGCACCGGAAACTAGGTGGGAAAGCAAATATTCGGGTTAAACCCGCCTCTACAAAATAGAACATCTATAAAACCAAACCCAATAAATTCTCCGATTATTTTCTCCTCAATGGTTCGCAACATCTGAAGCGGCTGCCACTGGGGAGTTTTTCTGTATTACTGATAACGAATTGGCTTAACACTGGCTCATTCCCATAGGCAGACGAGCAAACCATTCAGCAAAGGTAGATTGTGCACAGGTGTCATTAGTCTGGGCGGTGTGCATAGGGGAGAGGAGTGATAGGTGAACTGAACAATGGGGCAGTTATTCAAATCTTGATTCAGCGGAGAACAATCATTCATGACACAAACTGAACCCAGGACAAGCGAGGGAGGGGTTGCCGCCGCGCCCACTTGGACGAGATGGCGGCCCATTCTTATCCTGCTTGCCTTAATTATCTTGATTGGCTTCTTAGCCTTCCGCATCGAGATTGCCTTTCCGGCAACGCCAAGCGTCAACAAGACCCTTACACCCCTGACGCAGCCTGCACCCCAGGAAATCGGTTCATATGATGTGTTGGGCTATGCCCTTAATAAAGATGAGGCAACACGCCTTCTGCAAACTGATGAGGGGCAAAAACAACTATCGCCGGAAAATGGGGCGGTTGCTGTCACGGAGGACTTTCTAACACTGGGGCGTAAGGCGTTTTACTCGGAAACCTTTGGCAATGAAGTCTTCCAAACGGATGTGGTTGGTGCCCTTGATGGCCCGATTAACCCTGTGAGCATGACGAAGGCGATCGCACAACTTGGAGGTAAGCCAACAACTAACCTGCAAATTCCCTTGGATGAGGATGTCACAATTGGTGGACGCACCTTCAAGAAAGGCACATTGCTGAACACAGGATTAGATGTGCCAGCGCGATCGCTCCTCCCATTGGGTATGCGTCCCAGCATTGGTAACGGTAAGCTTCGGGTTGGCATCACCTGTGCATTATGCCATGCCACTGTCGAACCTAAAACTGGGCGCATTCTAGAAGGTGCGCCGAACATTGATGTCAATCCTGGCTTAGTTTTAGCATTTGCCACGAATTCGGCGGCAATGTTTCGTCAAACGGATGTGAATCCCACCCAAATTCCTCCGGGAGAACATACTTACATTGATGCCAATGGACAGGAGTCCCGCCTACCCGATGCCAAAGCCGTCGAAGATGCCGTCGATGCAACACTGCTAACTTGGCCTCCTGGCAGCTTCGACTCAACGGGCACCCTTGTCAATAATCCTTCCCAAATTCCCTCTTCCTATACCTTTGGTGCTTGGCCTTATGGCTGGAGTGGTCATTCTGCGATCGGCTGGTTTCACGGATTGACTACCCTCAACAGCAACGTTCATGGAACCAACTCGGATGCTACAACAGGGGCTGATGCCAGCCTACCGTTGCTCGGCATTGATAAAGAAACTTATTTAGGTATCATTTTCCAGAACGCAGCCAATCCAACGTTTAGATTGCCAGACGGCGCAAAACCATCCGAATTCTTCAACAAAATCGATCCAACGCCAGGTGAACCTGCGATAAACCAAGTGATTCGGATGCCCGGTTATCCGAAAGGTTCGCCTTTCATGCTGGATGGACTGATGGCAAATTCTCCGGGGATGCCCGTTGGGGAACAACTCAATGGGATGTCGGCTTGGCAGAATACATTGGCACCACCTCCCAATGAAATTACCGATGTCGCCTCTCTACAACGGGGTGCTGCTGTTTTCAATCGTGCTAGCTGCGTGGAGTGTCACAGTGGACGGTACTTTACGAACCATGATGTCATTGCACAGAACAAAGTCGGCACTCAGCCATCCAGGGCACCCACGCTGAGACCGTTTGCACGAGCCTTCACGGAACCGAAGACTTATCCGAATAGCGTATCTGCCCCTGTACCACCCGATTCACCAGTGCTGTCAGTTCCGACTGATATCACACCCCAGAAAGCGCTTGGGCTTGCTTTTGGGATGAACAATCCCGCTGGAGGCTACAAAGTACCTAGCTTGATTGGACTTTACGTCACTGCACCCTATCTTCACGATGGTGGCGTGGCGGCTGGAGCGGAAGCACTCAAGCAGGATGATACTACCGATCGCTTTACAGTTGCCAATTCAGAGCAACTGGGAATGGCAGGAACATTGCTGCAAAACATCCAGCCCGATCCGGGTGCCAGTTTGCGAGTGCTGCTCGATCGCAATCTTCGGCAGGAGGCGATCGCAGCTAACCGAGCTAATCCGAATCTGCAAAGGTCAAATGTGGACGGCAGCGGACATAACTATTGGGTGGATGCTGAGGCTGGCTTCACTACGCAAGACCAGACCGATCTGATCCAATTCCTGCTTTCCCTGGACGACGATCCGAAGGTGCTTCCTACCTCACCACGCTGATCGGGAAGACCTTGTTCAGGGAGACGTGGCGATGCGGAAAAGGCTCTGAAAGTCTCCGCACCGCGTCCCCACGTTCTTTTTTTACCGTGTCAATTAGGACTGAGTTGGAGAACTAGAAATCATGCAATTGAAGCCAATCAATCAACAAGTTGTTGCCATCGTTGGGGCTTCCAGCGGTATCGGACGTGAGACAGCCCTTCAGTTTGCCAAGCGAGGGGCAAAATTAGTTGTCTCTGCTCGCAGTGAGCAAAAGCTAGCATCCTTGGTGGATGAGATTCGTAGCTTTGGGGGTGAGGTAACCCCTATAGTCATTGAGGATGTAGCGGTATTCGAGCAAGTTAAGGCGATCGCAGACCGTACCGTAGAGGTGTATGGGCGACTCGATACCTGGGTTCATCTTCCTGCTACCACCGTCTTTGCCACATTCGATAATAAAACACCGGAAGAGTTTAAGCGCGTCGTTGATGTCACCTTGATGGGGCAAGTATACGGTGCCATGGCAGCACTACCCCATCTCAAGCGTGAGGGACGAGGGGCGCTGATTCACATCTCTTCAATGGAGGGTGTGCGAAGTCTCCCCTACCAAAGTGCGTATTCCGCAGCCAAGCACGGAGTAGAGGGATTTCTCGAAGCCATGCGTCTGGAGCTGCAACATGAGAAAATTCCTATCAGTGTGACGAGTATCAAGCCAGTGGTGATCGACACACCCTTTTGGGACAATGCTCGCACGAAGTTAGGCGTGAAGCCGTCAGGGATACCCCCCTATTACAAACCCAGCTTGGTAGCTGACGCAATTCTCTATACTGCCGAACACCCAACTCGTGACTTCTTGGTTGGGGATGCGGCTAGGCTGCTAGATTTCCTTCAGCGGCTCTCGCCCGAACTGGCAGATTCTTTACTGCTGCTCATCGGCTTCCCTTTACAGCGCAGCAATGTGCCGAAGTCTGAAGATGCGCCAAATAATCTTTACGAACCTGTCCCCGAACACGACACAATTGAGGGCAGCCTTAGCGATGTGCTGGAGATACCGAGCATTAGCGACTGGCTGGCTAAGAATCCGGCGCTTAAGTGGGGTGCGATCGCGGGTGTAGCAGCGTTAGCTTTGCTGGCAACACAAGCCTTCAACAACGAGGGTTAAGCTCATCCCCCGACTGAAGTACGGGGGATACAAGTGTCATTGTTGAATGTAAAGGAGACATCAACAGGTGAGGTTCTCCTTAAGGAAGAGGTAAGCAAGCAAGCAGATAGCAATTATATAAATATGAAATGGAAAAACTTAAATTTTGATAAGCATTTTTACTTATAAGGAGGCTTGATTTTATGTTTCCTTTTCAATCAAAACCTCAAGCTAAACGCATTTTAGTAGTAGATGATTTAGAGGATAATTTATTTCTACTACAGACAATTCTGACAGAAGAAGGCTTTGAAGTTGATATTGCTAATAGGGGAAAATTAGCCTTAGAAAAGATAGAAGCTTCACCTCCCGATTTAATACTACTGGATGCCATGATGCCAGGGATGGATGGTTATGAATTAACTCGACGTATTCGACGAAATACAAAAATTCCTTTTATCCCGATTCTTTTGATTACGGCTCATGTAGATGCTGATGCAGCCAAAGGATTAGATTTAGGAGCTAATGATTTCATACGCAAGCCCGTTGAATATGATGAATTAATGGCAAGAGTTAAAGCGTATTTACGCTTGACAGATATCATTAAGGCTCCTTAATAAATCCAAATTTAGCAATTGTAAATACTCTGATTAAGGGGGAAGGCGGAGAATAACAAAGTTAATTAACTGATTCAAGGGTTTTGACTTCTAGCGGTAAGGTAACAGTAAAGGTGGAGCCAACTCCTACCTGCGATACTAACTCTATTTTGCCTTGCATTAGTTTTATCAATTGCGAAACAATTGCTAATCCTAAACCAGTGCTATCAGGTACGGGAGTTTTACTATTGCCAGCTCGAAAGAAAGGTTCAAAAATACGCAACTGGTCTTCTGGCGCAATCCCGCTTCCAGTGTCTCTGACTACAATAGACCACTGGTTATTAGGGAGTATCTGGCATGTTAATTGGACAGTTCCCGACTCTGTGTAGCGAATCGCATTGCTCAGAAGGTTCGTGACAATTTGCTGTAATCGTAAAGGGTCTGTCAGCACTTTTTCGGGAGCGCGTGTTGGGCGTAGCCCTTCTCGCAGAGTAGCGGAGCTATCGGTACAAGATGAATCACAGTCAACCACCATTTTTAGCTTTTTCACATCAGCCAAAGGCTTCAACATTTCAAACACATCGTTGATTAAAGAGCAGACATCTGTTGGCACTGGGTTGAGTTTCATTTTCCCAGCTTCATACCTGGAGATTTCCAGCGAATCGTTAATCAGGCGGAGTAACTGTCTGCTATTGCGTACCACTCGCTCAATGTGATCAAGATGAGGAAAGGTATCCCCAATCTCAGTGTTCTTTCGCGAAGAGCGCAAAATCAGCTCCGAGTAGCCAATAATCGAATTTAGAGGGTTTTTCAGTTCGTGGGCAAGTTGAGAGACATTCTCTTGATTAGCTTTTACCAAGCGAGTCAGTTCCTGATTGGTTAGTTCTGCCTGACTTTGTAGTTGCTGTAGTTCCTGCAATCGCTCCTCTACATAACTTTTGAAGCACTGGCTAATGGCTTCATCAATCGTTGCGTCAATCACACTATAAACTCGCATTACTTCCCGAACAGAACCCTCTAGTAGGTCTGGCTCTAAAGTAGAAAAGATAACTTGGCGCAGTAGACGATACTCCCGCGCAATTTCTGTGGGAGCGAAACCTTGTGCAGCCCTTAATACGCCATGTTCCAAACTGTTCTGCACTATGGTCTGAATATCGCTGTCTTGAAATCGGGAAAGCACACTTGCCGTCGCCATGAGAACGTCGGGAAGATGATTCCGTATAGCTGAGCGGGGTAAATCATCAGCGCTCGAAATTTGCCCATCAACGCGAACTGCTTCAATCCAGTTTTTTACGATCGCGTCTCTTTTTTCAACAAGCAATTGACTAAAATCCATGGGACTTTCTCCAAAGGGTACTGCGACCATAACCCGATAGGGTTTGGTCCTATGGGGAAGCAAAGAGTGAGGAAGTTGCTAGACTTATCGTTGAGCCGCTATAAAATGAACTTTGATTAGGAGCCTATCAGAGAGCAGTCATATCTCCACAAATAACTGACTTCCTGGGTTAAGCGCTTCTGGCGAAAGGTTAAGTCTTTTGTAAATAATTTCTGTACGCTAGCACACCACTTAAGATGAGGTTATGTACGTTGACGTACCCAAATGTTGTACTTGCCCTACAAAAAAAGGTACTCGGCAGGCGAGGGTTCGCCATGACGAGTCATGGCGAACCCTCGCACAAATAAGGATATATGTGACCCACGAACAGAAACATACAGTCTCACCTGACTTGCCCAATGTTGCCTACAATGTTGTAGCGATCGGGGCCTCTTTAGGTGGTCTAAAAGCGATCGGCGAGATTCTGTCTGCCTTACCCGCAGACTTTCCCGCAGCTATTGTCGTAGTACAGCATCTGAGTTCCCTATACACCAGTTACATGCCCGAACTCCTGAACCGACACACGCCGCTGCGAGTCAAGCACGCGGAGGCAGGAGAGTTGCTACGTCCAAGAACAGTCTACATCGCTGTCCCCGGCAAGCACCTGCTGGTCAACCTGGACGGTACTCTCTGTTTGTCAGATGCGGCAAAAGTAAACTTTGTCCGCCCCGCCGCCGATAAGCTATTCATTTCCTTGGCAGCTAGTTACACAAGTCGAGCGATCGCAGTTGTTCTAAGTGGTAGGCAAACCGATGGTCTTTTGGGGGTACTAGCCGTTAAAAGGCATGGTGGCCTTGCGATCGCTCAGGATGAGGCAACGAGCGAGTGCTTCGATATGCCGAAAGCTGCTATTAGTACTGGAAAAGTTGATTTAGTTCTTCCTCTAAATGCGATCGCTTCCACCCTGGTAAGCCTGGTGATGGCAGAAGAAGCGGCATGACTACAAAAAATATCCTCCGCAAGTTAATAGCAATTGTTAGCTGCGGAATTTAGGCTGGAGCCGTTGAGCAGGGGTTCACGGTTCTTAATATCTGTACTCCCCTTGCTAGAGGTAAGTTCGATCGCTCAACAATTACGATGCACTTATACCAATTTCCGAAATTCTTGCTACAAATACTTCTCTTATTCCCCCCTTGGCAAGGGGGGTTAGGGGGGTAAAAGCGTAGCACTATTTAATCAAATTGGTATTAAACTGACCAATTTCAAGCGTCAACATGGAACGAGGTATTGCATATACTTGGGGGTCTACACCTGAAGAAAGGTTGATGTCGTTCTCGTGCGATCGCTACATAAACAGTAGTGATGAAGCCTATTTCCGAGCCATAGATGTGAATGCACCAGCGCAAATTCTATTTCGCTGGTTATGTCAACTGAAAGTTGGGTCTTACAGTTATGACTGGCTCGACCATCTCGAACGGATGTTTTTTAAGGTTACTGACTCTATACCCGATCGCCCAAGTCCAAAACAACTCCTTTCCGGTGTGGAAACGTTAGCGATCGGTCAAAGAGTGATGGGCATTTTCAAACTAATCGAGTATGAACAAAATCGGCATTTAACGATAGTACTGGATGACAAGCGAGCCATTTCGATTTTTGGTGATATCGCTGCCAGTTATGTCCTTTTTCCGATGACACCAAACACTTGTCGCCTTATTCTCAAAGGGCATATTCGCTATCCCAGAAATCCATTTTGGTCGTGGATACGCTGGGTGATGCCGTGGGGAGATTTACTCATGATGCGTAAGCAGTTCTTGAGGCTAAAGCATCTAGCCGAGAGCCAAATGAACTTTAACTATGAGGAAAAGATTCAGGTCTAGAACTTGAAAAAGGAATTTTTTCTGATGTAAAGGGAAATATAACCTTGTTGTCTCAATTGTTCGGAGTTAATAAAATTTGTTGAAATATCTTAATCAATGAAGTGGTACAAAACAGGTTTTCAAATTCTACTAGCAGTCGCCATGATAGTCATTGGCGCAAAGCATTTTACAGACCCAGAACCGTTTGAGAAGATTGTGCCGGACTCCCTCCCGTATCATTGGTCGCTGGTTTACATCAGCGGATTCATTGAGGTATTGGCGGGAGTGGGATTATTAATTCCCCAAGTCAGTCGTGCGGCTGCCTGGACTCTTGTTGTACTGTACATTGCAGTTTTTCCAGCCAATCTCTATCAAGCGGTAAATAATATTTCAGTCCCAGGTCTTCCGCACGATCCGCCACTGATTTGGTTGCGACTTCCTTTTCAGGCACTCTTAGTTGCTTGGGCTTGGTGGTTCACTAGAGATAATCGTTTGAAAACATGAGCCGAGGCTGAGAACAGACGTGAAAATGTGGGAAAGCTGGTTCGATCGATAGTGCAAAGATGAGGAAGAGTCTTGCAAGGAAATATTTTCCTTGTTCTTAGTTATTTTCGACACAATTTTTAGATACGCCTGAAGTTAGATGTAGTTTTTAAGGGCAGGGGTAAATTAAGAGATAAGTGAAGACAAGTAGGACTGATATGGAAAGCGGAAAAAGAAGCTACGAACCAGGGGCTAACGAGAATCTTTCGAGTGTTATAGATCATGGTCAAGATGGGCTAAATCCTAAGAAGAGCCTTCCTGTGCAACTTACATTCGGCGTTTCAGTGGGAGTTTTTATAATTCTCCTTATTGTTGCACTTTATCGATATGGAGTTTTTTCGTAATCTAATTTTTTAATTAGGGTACTTGACTGAGGTCAGAGATAACATCAGCAAAATCAGAATTCATGGCAGTGTCTTTGATTTGTAAGAAATTCTTAAAGCACTGCCATATTTCTGTATTTGTGTACGGTTGAACATACGGGTGAGCGAAAAAATCATTCGTTAACTCAGCACGATCGCTTTATAGGTTATGTAAGTGCAATCATGTGGAAGTATGTCTTTCTGAGCAAGGCTATAATAAATTGGGCTGAATCTGTCGGGTTACTGTTTGGCGACCAATGGATTCGCGAGTTGCTTAATCTGAAATCCCTCGCTAATCCAGAGTATTTACACATGTTTATTGTGTTGATATTTATCTTTTGAGGGGGTCTGGGGGAGCTATAAGACCCACGCCATAATTTTAATTTGGCGTTGGGATACATGGACTCCCCCAGGTTAATTTTATGGGGGTAAACTCCCCCTAAATTAACATTTAG
>JBFLZA010000183.1:0-13610 GCA_040756535.1 Cyanobacteriota bacterium | reverse complement strand
CGATTGATATTGAAAAAGCCCTGTCCGAAGGCGTTAAAGCCTTTGAACCTGGACTCCTTGCCAAAGCGAATCGCGGCATCCTCTACGTAGACGAAGTCAACCTTCTAGATGACCACTTAGTCGATGTCCTTTTAGACTCTGCGGCTAGTGGTTGGAATACTGTTGAACGAGAAGGCATTTCCATTCGCCACCCCGCCCGCTTCGTATTAGTCGGTTCCGGTAACCCCGAAGAAGGAGAACTGCGGCCGCAACTTCTCGATCGCTTTGGAATGCACGCAGAAATTCGTACTGTCAAAGAACCCCCCCTGCGTGTGCAAATTGTGGAGCAACGGGCAGAATTTGACCAAAATCCCCCAAAATTCCTTGAAAAGTACCAATCTGAGCAAGAAGCGTTACAAAAGCAGCTCATCGAAGCTCAACAACGGCTTCCCCAAGTCGAAATGGACTATGATTCGCGGGTGAAAATTTCTCAAGTCTGCTCGGAACTCGATGTGGACGGCTTAAGGGGTGATATTGTCACCAATCGTGCGGCAAAAGCAATTGCGGCTTTGGAAGGACGAAACGAAGTCACTGTGGACGATATCCGCCGTGTTATCGTTTTATGCTTGCGTCACCGTCTGCGTAAAGACCCCCTAGAGTCTATTGACTCTGGCTATAAAGTGGAAAAAGCCTTTAGTCGCGTTTTTGGGTTGGAAGCTTCTTCACAGGAAAATCCCGCCGTGACGGCTAATGGCGTCCGCTAAATCTCGTAGGGTTGGAAGTTGGAAGGTTAGCAGGTTGGCAAGTTAAGTGTTCTCAACGGCAAATGGCTAACTTGTTAACCTGTAACCTGTTAACCTTCAACTAATGAGCCTGTACCTGCAACTCAAAATGTTAGAGCCCCTGATTGAACTAAAGGGAGTTTGCAAGTCTTTTGGTGATAATGTCATCCTGGATCAGGTTGACTTGACCATATATCAAGGGGAAGCACTGGGGGTTATTGGTCCCTCTGGTACCGGAAAGTCAACAATATTGAGAATTATTGCTGGTTTAACGCCAGTGGATGCGGGCGAAATTTACATTGCAGGACAACTGCGTAAAGGTTTAATCGAAGATGCCGAAGACCCAATCGGTATTGGTATGGTATTTCAACAGGCGGCGTTGTTCGACTCGCTGACAGTAGAAGAAAATGTCGGTTTCTTACTTTACCAGCACTCCAAATTGCCCCCCAGGCGAATTCGGGAATTGGTAAAGCGAAGTCTGGAGATGGTTGGACTGCCAGGTATTGCCAATCGCTACCCAGCTGAGTTATCAGGAGGGATGCGTAAGCGGGTGAGCTTTGCTCGTGCTATTATGGCTAACCCCGATAACTCTAAAGACAATCCACAAGTTTTACTGTATGATGAGCCAACGGCTGGTCTTGACCCGATCGCTTCAACTGTAATAGAAGATTTAGTGCGCCAGCTCCAAGGTACAGACGGAGGGTGTAGCACCTATGTAATGGTGACCCACCAAGATAGTACAATTCGCCGCACGGCTGACCGGGTGGTGTTTCTCTACAAAGGCAAGATCCAGTGGCAAGGAAAGGTGAGCGAGATCGACACAACTGATAATCCTCTCGTTCGACAATTTTTTAGTGCCAGTACTACCGGACCAATTCAGGCGATTGGTTAGGATGGGGATATGGTGATCGTGTGGGGACAGTTAGCTGTTATTGGTCATGCAGGATTGGGTATTGGCAAGGGCAAAGGACAAAACGTTCAACAGTTAACTGCTAATCGCTAAGGGAGAAGGAATTATGCGATCGCGAACCATTCGAGAAGGATCGGTTGGATTACTAATTTTGTTAGGGTTGGCTGTCTTTGTCGGCTTAGTCATGTGGATACGCGGTCAAACCTTCAATCGGGGTTACCAATTCTTCGTGCAATTTGCTAACGTAGCGAGCATGAAATCCGGTGCTTCAGTGCGCTATCGGGGTGTTAAGGTTGGGAAAATCACGGAAATTGTACCGGAGACGAATGGCGTTAGGGCTACCGTGGAAATTGGCTCTCCTGAGTTGTTAATCCCTAAAGATGTCAGAATTGAAGCCAATCAAGCAGGTTTAGTTGGCGAAACCTCAATTGATATAACTCCCCTAACGCAGCTACCCGCAGTTGCACAATCAATCAATCCCCTAGGTAACCAATGCAAATCTAATCTGGTGATTTGCAATAATGATCGCCTCCAGGGTCAAATTGGCGTCAGTTTTGAGGAACTGCTACGCAACACCATTCGCCTTGCGGAAGTCTATACTGATCCAAAGTTTTTTGGCAATGTCCAGACTCTCACCCAAAACGCCTCTGTTGCAGCAACAGGAGTTACACAACTCACCAAAGAGTTGACCCTTTTATCTAGCGTCGCTCGGCAAGAATTGGGCACCGTCTCCACAGCAGCCACTTCCCTTACCAGAGCAGCCAATCAGACGATGGAGCAAGTCGGGACTGTAGCCAATAGCTTTGGTGGTGCTGCCGATCGCTTAGGGAACACAGCCCAACGCTTTGGTAACACTGCCGATCAATATAGCCTAACCGCAGCCGAACTCACAAAGCTCGTTGCCACCACCAATAATCTCGTCGCCACCAATCGGGCAAATTTAGTTGGCACCTTAGATAGTGTTCGTCAAACCAGCGATCAACTGCGTGGACTTGTCAGCAATTTGACCCCCGCAGCAGCACAGCTCAGCTCCGCTGCGGGTAGACTCAACACTACAGCCGGTCAGATTAATGTGGCAGGACTATTTCAGAATTTAGAAACCCTCTCCGCCAACGCCGCTGTGGCATCTGCCAACTTACGCGATATTTCTTCCTCTCTGAACAATCCCGATAATGTGTTTCTGTTGCAACAAACGTTGGACTCAGCACGGGCAACGTTTGAAAATGCCCAAAAAATTACCTCCGATTTGGATGACTTGACGGGTGACCCAGCGTTCCGAGAAAATCTCAAGCAATTAGTGAACGGATTGGGTAAACTGGTATCCTCAACCGAGCAATTGCAACAGCAAGTGCAGGTAGCTCAGTCGATAGAACCAATCAGTACCGCCATTAACGCAACGGCTGACAGTGCAACCGCCAAAACGCTGGACAATGAACAAGCTCAACCCAACATTGAGCCTGTACCTCCCACTAACTCCCTAGATATACACAATCACGTCCCTCAACTGTTTCCCCCAGCACCCAAGAAACAGTTCCCTCAGGCAATTCCTCAGCCAATGGCTGAAGTAAGTCGGGAAAAGCGGATAGATTAGCTACTCCCTTCTTGCTCAAAGAATACCTAGGAAAAGCTGGGGGAGCTGGGGGAAAGGAAGGATAGGTAATCTTCTGCCGGGAAGGGAGTAAAAGCGAATTCAGTTTTCAAGTCCAATCATCTTGCCCTTGTGCATTGCCGGCAGGTTTGTAAACTTGACCCGTTACATGGAGCTGACGGGTCAACTCAAAGAGCTGTTCTTCTGTCATTTGCCATCGCTGAAGAACGGCATCCAAATCGCGTTGAATTTCTCTAGCACCCGGAAAGCCGTAATAACGAATTCGCAATCGGGCTAGCTCTGCATAATTGTGATTATTCGGTTCTTCTCCTAAGAGGCGATCGATAATTGCTTTATCCTGCTTCTCCTGAGGATGTTTTTGGTCTTTATTTTCTGCTGCGGGAGCCATAGGTCATTCGATGCAAGGATTTTGGATTTTGGATTTTGGATTTTATAGCAGTCGCCAAGGCGATTATAACTCTCGCCACATACTGAAACCAAGACCCGTCAATATGCATCCCTTCTGCCTCCTGCCCTTTGCCTTTTGCCTTTTGCTATATTTTGTTAAAAGTTGTCACAAAAAGAATGGGGAAGCTTACAAAAGATACTCTGAAAAAGCTAGAGTAAGCTAACAGATACAGTCAGAAAATTTATCCTAACTGTAGGTTTTCCCAAGACCAATAATCTTGACTTCATCTTCCACCTGTAACATCTTACCGATTTCCGATTCCGGTACACGCGTGTTGACGCTAAGGCGGTAATAGTGATTGAAGCGAGACACAGACGCCCAAGAGGGTAACGTTTCTTGACGTTTGGTGGTGAATATTTTTTGAAAATCTAGATAAGTTTTGCCAATTAAAGAATCTCTTGTCGGCACTACACAACGTTGACAAGGATTGACTCCCTCAAATTGGATCGAGCCAATCTGAAACCGAACAATGTTACCTGCTTCGTCAAACAGTTGGTCTTCCCAAAATGGAGCAACATCGGCAATTTCAATATTAGTTCGCAAGCGTCGCCGCATTTCCTCTGTGCTGATTTCGGAAAACCAGCTAGCAACGGATTCTATCGTAGCGGTGCTAATTACAGTTGGGCCAGGGGAGTTGGTATCGTCGGGAAAACCTTGAATGATGTTTTGCCGCAATTGCACAGTTTTGCCAAAATACTTGCTTAACCATGCTTCTAGTGCAGTTCGTTCCTCATCTAGGTGAAATCCTTGGGTTTCCTCTGTTCCCTGAACTTGTAGGGAAACGGTACGCGCCTCAAGGTCAAAGGAGGTTCGCAATAAGTGAACTTTAGGATTGCGCTTACCATTGACAAATCGCCCCTGTTCGTCAATGATAGCAAATTCGCGATCGCTCTGTAAGGCACCAGTTTTGAGAATTGTTGCTTGGGTGACGGCAACACCGTCTAGGGATTTAATAGGATAAATGAGAATCTGGGCAAGATAAGGCATGGAGAAAACCAAGAGATTTATGCGTCACGATAGTACCAGGGTCATCTCTGGCTGATTTTGGTGCTGTCTGGCTGAAATAACTCTTTAGTTAGAATCAGTTTTTACCCGATCCGAGATGACGAAATTCATTGGCTACTTGATCGCCTTGCCTGCTTCCTTAATATTGAACAGTACTGCGGGTATCGTTTCACCTACTTTGTCTGAACCGATAGCGACTAACGCGATTATTGCACAAACCCCCTCACCTAGATACCAACCTTTACCTACTACTACCTGTAACCAGCTAAGGCAGGATATGAGCAAGGTGCTGAATGTGAGGGCGACGATGAATCGGGCAACCTTTCAAGACTTCATTAACGGAGGGCGAGGAACGAGTTGTCAACTCACAGTGACGGGTAATGGGCGAAATTTCAAAGACGTTGATCAGGTTCTCCGTAAGATCAGTGCAATGCTAACCAAGCAAGGGTGGGGAAACGCTCCCAATTACGTTGCCGATGGCCCCACAGGAGTTGCTAGAGGGTTTCGCAAAGGTAACAGCTTGGCTGTGCTTAACATTGAGTGGGAACCCTCTGCTGATGCCAATTGTCCGAATGATCAACCCATTTCAGACTGTGAGCTATCACCAGATCAACAGCTTTATCGCATCACCCTTGATGCCGTGCGGCGATAGCAGTTTGCACTCAATATTTGTCCAAAAGTGCGATGCATCCGACAAAGGGGAATGTTGGGATAAGCTAATCGGCATTTAAGTTGCATTGTCGAGGAAACAAGGCAGAGGGCAAAAGGAATAAGAGTTTTTATCTCATCACCAAGGTATGCAATTTAGATGCGTCTCAGCTTATTTTTTCCTTTTCCCTACTATTCGACGTAGAATAAGCGGGAAAGCGCTAAACAAAATCAGGATTAGTATTGTTACCTGTGTAGATAAGTGCTAGCAACTCTGGAACTGCGCTGGTTTTCTCTCGGCAAGCCACCCGAAGAGGTGGAACATTGGTTTAGGAAGGAATGTCCTGGAAAGTTGCTAGGGCCACCAGAAACACGGGAAGATTTGTATCTTTCCACGCCAGATTGTGACTATCTTAATATCAAACTGCGTCATGGAAGTTTAGAAGTGAAGTGGCGCAAGGCAGAGTTGGGTATCCTGCGATTGGGCGACTGTGGGGAGGGAAAGGTCGAAAAATGGCTGAAGTGGGTTTGTGAAGACCCTGACCAACAGAGTATGATGCCAGCAGATGTTGCTCAAGAAAGAGCGTGGGTTGGGGTCAAAAAAGTGCGATCGCAACGTCGTTACCAAGGTATTGCCTTTGAACTCACTCAGCTTACGGTTAGAAACAATGACTGGTGGAGTCTTGCGTTTGAGATGGCAACTCACGGGTTTAATCAGATTGACAGTTTTGAGAGCATTGTCATAGAGGTGGGACAGACTTATCCAGGGCCAGAGTTGCAACGCGATCAATCATTTGCCTATCCCGCTTGGCTGTCTGCCGTAGTTTCTTAGAGAATTTCAGACAACTCATCCTATTCAAAATCTGGAAGTTTTTATAGCAGTTCTCGTTTGCCTAAAATACAGTAGGGCGTCAGGCTAGCCGTGCCCTTACAAACAATGTGTATTGCACTCGATTGGGAACCGCTATAAACGAATAGGATTATTCAAGTAGCCAGACTTAGAATAGAAAATAGCGATACTCCTCTACACCTTTCATCGCACTGGCACTCTTTTTATCCGGATTCAGGCTGTATTCACCCGATCAGGTGAATCAATCAGGTGAAGTCTATTTGGCTTGGGAAAACCTACCATAACCCTAGTATCCAAATTTTGGGCTTATGGAGATTTAGTGAAGGCAAAGATTTGGTGAAGCTTGCAGAGGAGTTGCTTGCGTTGAAGTCCATGAAGTCTACACGGTTACAACAGTTAATTAGTTTTTTGCAGGATGAGTTGACGATTCCATCCGCTTCGATTGACTTGGCTGTGCGGAATCATTCTGATACTCCTCATCTCCTGCCGATGACGCTATGGCAATACGGCTTGATCACATTAAATCAGTTAGAGCGAATTTTTGATTGGTTGGAAACGGCTGAGCTGAAGATTATTTAAACGACTAGAGCATCGGTTCATTTAGCGCTGAAAGTCAGGTGGGGTTGTGCCAGTTATCTGATTGTCTATTGAGAAGCAGCTATATCTCAATATGCAAACGCGATCGCAGTCTACGCAACTCTAGCTAAAGTCTATGTTCAGTAAGGGTTAGAGAAACCTTATCGCCTCTACACGCAGGTTAACCCGAAGTTGATAGCTGTAAAAGTGGCACAAAACTCATTTAAGAGCCGTACCCAAGCTTTTACCGTTAAGCACCATATCAAGTTATCGCTGGAGGATGTCAGATGCTCAAGACTCGCTCCCGCCCAAATGCACTAACAGCCTTATTCCTACTTGTATCTGCTGCCTGTCTGAGTCGGGTAATGGCACTATATGTCCCAGGCTTATTCGGACAGATCATGTCTTCATTGTGCCAAATTGGGTTGCTGGTGCTGCCCTTTGCATGGTTTTTTTGGGTCGATCGCGGCAAGCTCAGTATATCGCTACCGAAGCGACGCGAGTGGTTGGCTGGAACTGTGTTGGGACTGTTGATGTTCGGTATCATTCTCGGTGCTTATTGGTTTTTTGGTCAGCACTGGATTGATACAGCTGATGTCCGAACTAAAGCGCAACAAGTCGGTATCAACAGCCCTATCCTTTTCTTAGTTGGCGCAATGTATTGGACGTTTATTAACTCACTGTTTGAAGAGTACATCTGGCGTTGGTTTGTCTACAACAAGTGTGAGGTTCTGATACCGGGAAAAGGAGCCGTTTTACTGTCTGGGCTGCTTTTCACACTGCATCACATCATTAACTTAGTCGCTTACACCGAGAACTGGCTTGTGGTGGTGCTAGCCTCTTTAGGGGTGTTCCTTGCTGGGGCAGTATGGTCGTGGTGCTATCTGATTTACCGTTCAATCTGGCCAAGTTACTTCAGCCATATTCTCGCAGATTTAGCGATCGCGATCGTCAGTTGGCAACTTCTCTTCGGGTAGCAAAGCGTTGTTCTTCTGCAAACTCTGCAAAAGAACGGAACAGTCCCGCCTCAAAATCATCTCATCCGCCTTAAATGCGACCAGGGGGCGGACAACTGAACCCGTAGATTCAGGTGTAGGTTGGGTTGAGGCTACGAAACCCAACATTTGATTATTCCCTGCCAACACGACTATCCAACTCAATTGGACTATCCGCACCCCAATCTCTCATGTAAGCACCATCTTGCACATAGCGATGAAAGCTGGAATAGATCCAATCTTTGGGTGCTGCCACTAATCCATGCTTGACTGGATTGTAATGAATGTAGTCCACATGTTGAATGAAATCCGTTTCATCTCGAATTTGATGCTCCCAAAAGCGACGCTGCCAGATCGCTTGCTCACCTTTGCTTAAACGCGATGCAGAACGATATTGTTTGTACTGTTCGGGGCAATGACGGCTAAATTCACTCTTGATAAGTCGCCAACGGGTGGAAAAGTTGGCATTTCCTTCTGGTAACGTCCAAATACAATGAAGATGATCGGGTAAAACAACGATGGCATCAATCGTAAATGGCAATCTGGATTTAATGGTACGAAAAGCTGTGCGGAGTAAATCTACTGTTTCGGGTTCATGGAATAAAGCTTGGCGTTGGTAGGTGACGACAGTGAAGAAATAGGTAGCTCCGGGGGTTTTAGCGCGGCGGTATTGCATTACGTTGACCCATCCGTTCTGTTTGGAAGAACCGAATTAAACAATATCATCTCGTAGGTTAGATTGAAGGACGAAACCCAACATTAGCAAGGGCTTGATAGGTAACGCTGTACTCTACATAAGAAAGCGATCGCACTTCTAGTGGCGTAGCACACTTAAAATGATGGAATAGATGTAGGTTGGGTCGGGCGTTGGAAACCCAACGCAGCCCCATAGTAATGCCCTAATTTAGTCCTGACATGCCACTAGGAGTAATATGAATTTACAGGTGTGTTGGGTTTCGTTACCTCAACCCAACCTACTAGCTGGGAAAGTCTATTTTCATCCCTTTAGCTTAAAATTTAGTTATCTTTATGCTCACTATCACCTTTTCTTAAGGTAGAAAGCAGCTCAATTGAACATACAAACATTTTGAGAAATCCAACTAAAGTTTAGTAACGGTAGTTTTAGCGATGGCTCATCAGTCCAAAATCTCAATCGGAGAGAAATTCCTGTCTCACTTCGGCTTCCGAGCTGTCTGCATATATACCCGTAGTAATCACGCGATTGGTAACTTCATCTAGATAAGAATGAAGCGTTTGATTGAGCTCTTTGAATTCTGGCCAAAGGGTTTCATTGACAAAGCTGATGGGAACACGAGCCATGACTGTAGTACGCTTCTGTCGATAATAACGGTAAGGCTCAATGCCGTAACGACGCAACAATGCTACGAGCAGCTTCTTCGACCACATATCCGATAAGGTAAATTTGTATTCTACTGGCGGATCGAGTTGTTGAACGTTTTGAAGTTTTTCGCGGATACGCTCTAAGGCATTGGCAGCAGCAACCTGTTCTCCCTTTGTTGTTGCACCCGCAAACAGCGCTTCAATACGTTGCAGTTTTTCAATCAGCTTTTCTTCTTCCGTCAAGTCAATTCCCTCACTACTTCAAATTCAGCACTTGGAGAATTCTCAGTTTCCACTGTCCCGGCTTAAACGGGTAGCCGATTCGCTGAACACACCAGGTACGGGAGAGTTAATTTTCCTTTACACAAAGCTGTTTATTTTTTGCTACCTACTTATTTCTCGGTTTGTTTTGTTCTCAATTCTTCTGATCGGACTTCCTTGACTGGAGCGACGCGGATAATAATTGAAAAAGGCTGTCCCATTTCTTTTGTAATGAATTGTTCTACTAGGCGAACTTGCTTGGGCGTGATGGGTTTATTAGCCTGAACATTTAGAGAAACTTCGGGGGGATTTTTTGTCCAATTCACCTCGGTGTTAAGGAGTTGTACCTCTTGCCCTACAGTGATCGTGCGACTAACCAGAGTACTTTTGAGTGCTGCCTTGAGTTGGGCTTGTTGCACCAACTGAAAAAAACTCGCTCCCAAGGGCAAAAGCAGGACGCCTGTAAAGCCCAACGTCCAACCCAAAGCATGATTTGCCTTAGAATAGCCAGCCATGATAAAGACAATCATGCAGGCGAGGGTAATCCCCAACAGGTTTGTCAGGTATAGTAAAAAAGCTCCCCAACCAGCTCTCCAGTCTGCTTGAGAAAGTAACAAACCTACTACACATATGGGAGGCATTAACGCTACGGCAATAGCTGTCCCCGCTAGGGCATCACTGATTTTGGGCCTCACTTTAGCAAAACCACTGACGCCTCCAGCAACAACAGCAATGCCTAAGTCAACAAGATTAGGTTGGGTGCGGGAGAGGACTTCAGAACCAAATTCTGGAATCCCAATTAAACGCCCTATCAACCCTGCTATAAAAACGGATGCCCCCGTGCCAACTGCAATAGAGATGAGGCTGTTGCGGAACAACTTGACGTTGCCCTCCAACGCCGCAAATGCTAGTCCCCGCAAGGGTAGCATCAAAGGGGCAATAATCATTGCCCCAATGATCACTGCGGCACTATTGCTAATCAGGCCAAAGGTGGCAATCAGGCAGGAACTGATAATCAAAACGATATAGTTTTGGCCCAGTTCAGCTTCCTGTTGCAAAGACTCATGCAGTAATGCCAGTTCCTTTTTAGTGGCTTTCGGCTGCCTGTTGCCCATCCTGAAAGACGTCCGGTAAAAAGGGTGAGAGTTCTTCGTTTAATTGGCCTGCCCTAACGAATTCGGCGTAGGTATCGGCTTCAATGGCAAGAAGTTCGCTTCGCAACTCTTCGATCGCATACTCTCGCATTTGGGGATATTGTTGCTGTAACTGGTTAATTTCGTCTTGCAGGCTTTCCAGTTGTCCTTCTACCAAAGCCGCTTGATAGCGATAAAATTCTGGCTCAATTTCCGGACGTTTGTTGACCTGCTTGAGGCGATCCCTGACGCGATAGAGGGCGGCACGACGGGCGATTACTTCTGTATACTTCTGGCGCAGGGGTTGATTTCCCAACAGATTCAATTGTTCTAGCAGGGGCTTTACGGTTAAACCCTGTACCAGTAAGGTAAACAGCACTAAGCCAAATACACTCGCGATAATTTCATCTCGTCCTGCTAAAGCTGTTGGTACGCTTAAGGCGAGAGCGATCGCCACTGAACCCCTTAAGCCTCCCCACCAGAGTACTGTTTGTTCTCGCCAGTTCAAGTCAGAGTCGCTGATCCAATTACTTACGGCTCCCAAACTGTAAATAGCGATCGCTCTAGTGGCAATGACAGCCGCGATCGTGATACCAATGGCAGGAAGATTGTCTACTAAACTCGAAAAGCGAACCTGGTCACCAATTAACAAAAAGACAATCGAATTGACAAAAAATGCCAGAAATTCCCAGAACTCCGTCACAATGATCCGGGTTCTGGGGTTCATGCCAATGCGAGAACCAAAGTTACCCAAAATTAAGGCGCAGGTAACCACACCAATTACCCCAGACCCTCCTAATTCTTCTGTAATGATATAGGTACCATAAGCAGCAACTAGGGTTAACGACTGTTCCACCAAAGGTAAATCAAAGCGCTGGGTGAGGTAGGAGATGCCAAAACCAATCAGACCTCCGACTCCCAACCCAACACCTACAAAGACGAAAAACCGAACAATGCTGATTTGGAGGTCAAATTGTTCAATTCCCAAGGGAATTCCCACCAGCAAGCTAAAGGCAACTACAGCTACGCCATCATTAAACAGACTCTCGCCTTCCATCACAACACTGAGGCGTTTGGGTGCGCCGAGTTCCCGGAACAGAGCGATAACGGAAATGGGGTCGGTTGCAGCCAGCGTTGCCCCGACTAACAATGCCGTTGCGAGTGGTACTCCTGTCCATTGATTGAGGGCAAACGCGACCCCCCCTATGGAAATCAGGACTCCGACAATGGCAAACAGACCGATGGGAACTAAATTTTCCTTCACATCTGACCATTTCAAATGCCAAGCCGCTTCAAAGAGCAGGGGGGGTAAGAAAAGTGACAAAATAAGTTCCGGCGACAAGTTTACCAGTCGCACATCGACCAATGCCAAGCCTAAACCGACAATCACCAGCAGTAAGGTATAGGGGATTTGGCGAAACCAACTGAGGGCTTGCGGTAGCGTGGCAACGCTCAGAGAAACTGAAAGCACGAGGAGAAATTGTTTTAGATTTGCCTCAATTGCATTGCTCTCGGCAAGGGCTTCTATCGCCATAGCTGACTCCTAGTAACACGGTTTTCTTGATACTCAGTTCAATTAGGTTTACAACCTCTTGAGTCTGGCAAAACTCCGTTGATAGTAAATCAAAATGTAGAAAATATACCTCTGCACAAAGTTAGGAGATTTCCCAGGCGAGAGGACAGAGGCAGGTTCAATCCGCTTGCTCCAATCCCCTGAAAATAAATGCATTATTTGGCTTTTTTGTCAATTTATTTTTTTGAGAGATGCGATCGCACTCCCCTGTTGAATTGGCTTGAGACAAGTAAAAGTAGCTGTTGGCGTAGGGTGCGTGACTGCATTCACTGGCAATCAAAAATAAATGTAGACCCCCAATAACGGTTTAAAATTTACCCCATCGACTCTAAAAAAGCTTTATCCACAGGCAGCCTTATCATGTAGCGATCGCTCCTGACTCAGAGCGTAACCTGAAACCCAAAATGCTAATTCTTACTCTACACCGCTTGGTTGCCAAAGTTTTACCGAAAATACCCCTGCGAAGTGTCTTTGTTGTTCCCTTCATCCTGCAAATTTTCGCCGCCGTTGGGTTGACGGGGTATCTCTCCTTTAAAAACGGGGAAAAGGCAGTTCATGAGGTTGCCAGCCAATTGCAAAATGAAATTAGCGATCGCATTAAGCAGAACTTACAAGCCTACCTGGCAACTCCGCATCAAATTAATCAACATAATCTGGATGCTGTAAAGCTAGGGTTATTAAACATGCAAAACTTGCAACCTTGGGAGAAATACTTATGGCAGCAAGTTCAAGTCTATCCCTATATCTTCTTCATGGGAGTCAGCACCAATCAAGGCTTATATCGCTCTGGACAAAAGCTGGCAAACGGTTCTTTGAGAATGAATGTAGTAGACCAGTCTACTGGCATGAATTTCTATTCTTATGAGACTAATGAAAAAGGCGGTCGCACTACAATTTCAGCCGCTGAAAAAAACATTGATACGCGAAAACACACCGCCTACAAAGATGCCGTTCAAGCAGGCAAACCAACGTGGAGTTCAGTGTATACTTCATGGGTAGAACCGACTTTAATACTGAGTGCTGTTCGACCTGTGCATGATCAAGATGGCCAAGTAGTAGGTATTTTAAATACAGCTTTACGCCTTGATTATATCGGTCAATTCTTAAACAGTCTCAAAATTGGAAAATCGGGACAAGCATTTATTATCGAGCGGAATGGAACCTTACTCGCAACATCCACTTCGGAAAAGCCATTTCGTACTATAAATAATCAAAGGCAACTGTTCAAAGCTATAGAAAGCAGCGACCCTTTAACTCAAGCCACAGCTAACTATCTAACGACTCATTTTGGTGGATTCCCAAAAATTCAAAGCTTGCAGCAACTTGATATTGAAATAGTGGGTAAGCGGCAATTTTTACAAGTCGTTCCCTTCCAAGATACTCAAGGACTAGATTGGCGAATCGTGGTGGTTGTGCCAGAGGCAGATTTTATGGAGCAAATCCACCACAACACCCGCATTACTATCTTTCTATGTATTGTGGCTTTTCTCATGGCTACCA